>NZ_DBMALT010000005.1:0-79680 GCF_057870745.1 Parasutterella sp.
GAGCCCGAGACATTCTCGAGCTTCTTGGCATTAACAACAAATTCCCGCGAAACCTGAAAGGCTAAAAGTCAATACCGAACTATTTCGCGGGAGTTTGGGTTTAGAAGTTCCAGTTTGCTCTTGCCATCAGGCCTGCATCGAGCTTGCCGTCACCTGTTGCTGCCGAAGCAGCAAGACTGCCTTCGAAGCGTCCTTTTTCCACAGAGACTGCCATGGTTCCGAAACCGTTCCAGCGGCGGAAATTTTTCTGGGAAATATCTTCTTTTGCCTCAGTTCCAACCGCAAACAAACGGGACTCCTTAGACAGCTTGCCGACTTTGACTGATCCGCCTAACTCTCCTTTAAGGCGGATTTTTGTGTCCGCCGCAGAAGAAACCATCCAGCTTCCTCTCAGACTCAACGGCACCTCTGCGAACACCTGAGCCTTATTCTTCAGCCTAAAGGCATCCTGAGAGCCGATAGATGTTTTCTCGGTTGCTTTCGGGAACACCCAAAGCTGCGGAGCTGCCGCGATCGAGAGTTCTTCTGTCAATGCATAGGCAACATCTCCTCCGACGTTAAATAACGTCTCCGGAACGCGCGTCTTCAGTTTGTCCATCTGCATCGAACCGGGCAAGGAAGAGGTAATTTTTCCTCTGGAGTGTCCGACGCCGCCGTTCAATGCAACGGAGATCTTCTCAAATCTCTTGCCGACAGAGAGAGACAGGCCAAAAATATTTTGTTTGCCGGACGCGTCCAAAACATTATGTCTGCTCTTTGAGGAAACGTGACCGCCGTCAAAAGATACAGACCAGCTTAAACCTGCCGCATTTTTCCCGGCGGCCCCTATTCGCACGGTTTCAGAGGTCGCACGGTACCTTGAAGAGCCGAGGTAGTCGCCAAGGTTATTTGAGAAGAACAAACCGCCTCCGACATCGCCAAACAGATAGATTCCAGACTCCCTCGTTTCCATAACGTTATGGAGCTCCCCGAGCGTCTTCTTCGTGCTTTCTCCTCGCACACGAAGCGTATTTAATCGAGTACCCAGCAGGGAGCCTAACTGCGTCGCTTCCTTAATCAGTTTATGAGACTGCTGAGGGTTGAAGTAGGCTTCGTTGTCCACGCGAGCAAAGAATTTTTGAGCCACATTCAAAGAGTCGACTGTAAAACCTTCCGGGTTGCCGTAGAGCCAGCCCTGAAGCTCCGGATAGACAAAGTTCTGAGAATTGATTTCTCCGCGCTTAATGAACCAACCTTCTCCTGCCACGTTTTCCAGTTTCAGGGAGAGATTAGCGTTAAGCGACACGAGGTTCACATCGGATCTTCCGTTGATTTCTGAAACAGTCGTATCCGTCAGCTGATTGGTTCCGAATGGATCCACTACAAAGATCGAGCTATTCGGCCGGAAGGAGAGAGAACCGTCTGAGACAGAAGTAAACGCAGGTACATCCGCACGACCGCGCATCAGCAACGCACTGCCCTCCCCAAACACGACACCGGCGTTTCCTGCTCTAGCAGCCGCATTACCAAGACGAATAATGTTCCCATTACCCAGAACCTGAGTTTCATTTACGACCAGAACAGCCTTTGAAGGATTACCAAATTGCTCCAGAATGGACAAAGTCTCAGAAGTTCCGTAGCCGTTCCCATCGCCTGATGCATCGTCTCCGAGAATCAGCACGCCTCCGTTAGCGACCTGAATCTGATTATCCTTTCCTTCCCATTTCTTAAGATACAAAGACGCCTTTTGCTGAGGCTCGGAACCGCCCTCGATGGAAATGACAGAAGCAAAAATTTCGGCCTGATCAAATTGTGCCTGACCGCCTTTTGTAAGGCTGAAGGTTGTCTGAGACAAACCTTTATTTTTTGTTCCAAGAGTTAAGGTACCTGCCTTCAGAGAACCTGCCACAATTGCTTCGGCATTCTGAACGACCAGCGTGTTAGAGGTAAGGGCGCCGGCAATATTCATCGATCCGCCAGTCACTTCAAGAGATTTTCCGCTCAGGACTTCTGCTCCGGCTGCAACGTTCAGCTTACCAGCCGTTTGATGGAAGGAGGCCTGAAGTTCGGTGTGAGAAAGTTCTTTGAAGTTGGTTTCGCCTTTATTAACGATCAGGGCATTTTCAAAGGTTAAAACCGAGCCGGAAAAATTCAGCTTGCTGTCCCCTTCAACGTAAACCGCAGCCGTTAAGTGTGCTTTTCCGGTCTTTCCTCTGCTTTCCTCTGTTATACCGTGAATCGTTAAGCTCGAAGAATCCGTTAAAACGACGGTCTGGATCTTCTCATCAATTGCAGCAACCGGTCCAGGAGCGTAGAGGGCAACATCCGAACGGTTGAGTGTTAATTGGTTTGTTTTATCAGACGTCAGCGAGCCAATACGGATTGTTTGGTCAGTCAGTTCTGTGCTGTCTTCCAAATCTAATCGCACGGAGGCCAGAGCTATATTCGGCTTATCTAGCAGACCATAGTGATTCTTAAGGGTAACTTTGTGAATGTACCCGCTGCTCTCGTCGATAAACACCTCTCCGGTAAAGATCAACTCGGCGCCCTTATAAGCATCGGAGGCTTTGTTGAGATACTCAAGAGAAGCTTTTTCATCGGTCAGAGTTATCTTTGAGAAAGGTTTGGACCATTTTTCAGTTATTTCTCCGGCTAACAATGTGCCGCCCACCGACATGTCGGATACAAAGTCTTTGGCAGATACCGTGAAAATATTTTTCGATTCTGAAGTGAGTTGAACAACTGAAAGATTCCAATTCGCCGGATTTAACTGTGTTTCAGAAACGATTTCAAGAGCTCCGCCTATCTGCTGATAAGATCCTCCGAAGCCGCTGAGATCCCCTTTTAAATAAACGTCTGCGCCATCAGCTATGACCTTTCCATTTCCTGTGAAAACTTTCCCGGCTTCAACATGAAACGAGGAAGATGCCTTCAGCACTAGCACTGCTGAGGATTCGAGATTGAAGGCCGTTCCAAGCGTCTTGAACGAAGAAGGGCCGCTCAATTGAAGGAGAGACTCATCGGCTCCCCGTGTGTTTCCTCCGACTTGAACCAGCAAAGCAGGAGTTTGACTGAAGTCTTTGACAGTAAGTTGGTCCAAAAAGTGAAGAGCCGTGCCCTCTGCAATACTTATTGCGAGAGATCCTGTGTCGTTCAACCTCTGAATTTCTAGATTAACGGCCTTCTCAAAATTTACTTGAAACTGGCTGTCAGGTATTGTCCAAATCCCTAGAACACGAGAGCCTTCGCGATTTGCATCCAATATTCTTAGGTCAAGTTCCCGATTTATCGTAATTGATTCTGGATTAGAAATTGACGCATGGATGGAGCTAAAAGTCAGGAGAGCTGATTCTGTCCCTGTATTGATAAAACCGTACTGTAGTTTTGGAAGAGCGGTAGACGCATCCTCTATCAGTCTGTCTGCAATATTCCACTCCATGTTTGTGAGGGCCGGTCTTCCCTCAGAAAATGCGAGAAGGAATTCATCGATCTCTTCGTCAGTGCTTTCCTCTGTCCACCAAGTCAGATCTTCCAATTCCCAAAAGTTAAACTTTTCAGGTTTGGTATTGGCCGCTTCTGCGGCTGCAAAATGGCAAATAGAAAAAAGAACTGCACCGGCAACAGACCGATGCAGCATGTCCGAAATATTTTTTCGCGGCATGTAGCTGCTCCGTATAGAGTCAGCCCCGCGTTCAATCTATATCGGGTTGTCGATGTTCACAAAGCTGACATTTAATTGTGGAAAACGAGAAGCTAACCATTGCGATAGTGCTCGAATCCCTAATGTCTCACTTGCGTGATGGCCGACCGCGAAATACGGAACCCCTAATTCCCTTGCTTCCAGAACTGTGCGCTCACTAATCTCGCCGCTCAGGTAGGCCTGAGCGCCTGCGTCTGCCGCTTTTTCGAGATAGTCTTGTGCCGCACCACTGCAAAAAGCAACTCTTCGTATTGAAGGGGGAGAGTCTACGGGCAAAACATAAGGCACCCTCCCGAGAACCTCGGTTAGTTTGTCAGTGAGTTTTTCAATTGTTACAGGTGAGTCAAACTCTCCCTGCAAGACAAGGGGCTCGTCCGGAAGAGGCGTTACATCTTTTATTTTTAGCAAGCGCCCGAGCTCGTGGTTATTACCTACCTTTTCATTGGCATCAAGAGGTAAGTGATAGGCAATGAGGTTAATATCGTGCTCAAGAAGCTTCTTAATTCGGACTCTTTTTATTCCGGTAATTCTCGGATTTTCATTCTTCCAGAAATAGCCGTGGTGAACAATAATTGTGTCTGCCCCCCTCTTCACGGCCTCATTGATGAGAGCCTCTGAGGCCGAGACGCCGCAGACGATATCCTTGACCTCTTTTTTGCCCTGGATCTGCAGTCCGTTGGGGCAGTAGTCTCGAAATTTTTCCGGCTCCAACAGTTCGTTGAGCGCCTCTAGAAGTTTTTGGATTTTCATCGAATTCTTCCCATATAAAGACTGCCGGGAATCCCGGCAGTCTTAAATATCACAAATAGCTTACGGCATGACTAAACCGCTGCCGCCGGCACCTTCAGGAGGCGTGAAGCCGGGCTGACCCGGAACCACAATCTTGCTTGCGGCTGCGCGGCGCAGTTCCTGCAGCTCTTTCATGGTCTTTTCAACGCCGGCCTTAGCGGCTTCGCGATAATTTGCGACAGCGGCTGCCAAGTTGTCGGCTTCGATATCAAAGGAGATCGGAAGAGCGCCCATCTGAGTCATGATCTGAGCTTCGCCGGTGTAAATAACCTTGCGGCTCTCGTCCACTTTGCCATCTGCTGTTACAGGCACCAGGCAGCGAATCACACCGATCTTTCTGTCGGTGTAAATTTCTTCGCGGAAAAGGTTGGCCGCATCCATCTGCTCCTGGCCCTTTTCGGCTTCAGTCTTAACTTCTTCAGTCATTTATCTATTACTCCTCAAATTTTGTTCTGTGTATTCTGACTCGAGATTTGACTCCGGATTTGCAAAGAGGCTCAAACAGAGCCTCTTTCCCGTAATCATCTGTAAACCATGACGGGAATCTTGGAATGAGTCAGAACTTTTTGAGTTTCACTGCCTAAAAGCACGGCTGCAAAGCCCTGTCTGCCGTGAGAGGCCATGAAAATCAAATCGCAGTTGTATTCATTGGCGGCGTCAATAATCGCTTCGGCCGGAGAGAAGGATTTGAAAGCCACAACTTCGCAGTTGATGTCTTTTTTCTCAACCAGTTCTCGAGCGATTTCCAGTCGTTCCTGAGCCATTTCCTTAACTCTGGAATCGTATTGATCAATACTTTCAGGTCTGTACTCAGAGAGATTGGTATAGCTGTAAGGCTCAATAACAGTAATGATGACAATAGAGGAACCCAGAGCCTTGGCAAAATCGGCCGCAGCTTCAAGCGCTTTATCAGAGAGTTCGGATCCGTCTGTCGGAACCAAAATACGGTTATACATAGCTGACCGTCCTTTTAAGAATTTTATTTGCCCATAAGTGTAATAGGATTTGTTACATTCCGTTAAGTTTTATTTAGTGTCGATCCCCGTAATGTGGTTGATCGCGACAGAGGCGGCGGCCAAGCCCAAAGCTGCTGTTACTACAACGGAAGATCCATAGCCGGCACAAGATAGGCCGGCGCCGACGTCACACACTCCTTCCGGACGTTTAACGGGGTCTGCGGTGTAAACACAAGGAATGCCGAACTTCTCAATTCTCTTTCCTGCTTTTAGTTTAGGAAACCCGTATTTTTTGCGAAGGTCGTAACGCATTCGGGATAAAAGAGGATCTCCGGTCGTTCGGGCTAAATCCTCGTGAATAATGTTCATGGCACTCGTCTTGCCACCGGCCGCGCCGCACGCAACCATGTATTGCTTTCTTTTTTTACAGACGGCCGCCATAGCTGCTTTAACTTTAACGTTGTCAATGCAGTCAAGAATGATGGCGTCTTCCGGCAGAAGCGATTCTGCGGTTTCTACTTCGATGAAATCTTCAATCTTCCTGCAGTCGCAGAGCGGATTGATCGCGTGGATTCTTTCTGCCGTCGCATCGACTTTCGGTTTACCATAAACCCCTGTCATCGCCTGCAACTGACGGTTCGTGTTGCTCTCTGCGACATTATCTAAGTCCACCAGCGTGATGCGGCCAACGGCCGTACGAGCTAAAGCTTCCGCTGCCCAAGAACCCACGCCTCCTAAACCGACCACACAGACATGAGCATTTTTTAAGCGTTCGGCACCGGCTTTGGTGTAGAGTTTTGCAACGCCGCCAAAGCGTCTTTCGTAATCGAGCGGATATTTGTTCTCTTCAGCCATTTTCAACTTCTATTCGTCAGACATCGTCCTCAAAAGAAACTTCGTCTTGCCCTAATGTTTCTTTGATAACTCTTTTAATTACAGATGGGATAATTCATAATGTCAACAAAGCTCGTGAAAGAAAAACAAGCTTACTAACAATGATTATCGGAGGTTAAATGAAGATTTTAGTTCCCATCGACGGAAGCGAGTTCAGTAAACACTCAATTGAATTTGTCACTTCACGTGCAACTCTCTTAGGACACAACCCTGAAATCGAACTGCTGAGCGTGCAAGCCCCCGTTCCCGCAAGAGCCTCCAAATTAATCGGCAATGGCTCCCTGAGCGGTTATTACGACGAGGAAGCCAACGTCATTCTTGAACCTGCAATCGAAGCACTGAAAGCCGCAGGCGTCAAAGCTACCGCCCGCTATGCTGTCGGCGAAGCCGCTCCGACAATCGCAAAAGTTGCTGAAGAATCCGGCGCCGATCTGATCATCATGGGTTCTCATGGCCGCTCTGCCTTGAAGGGCCTCCTGCTTGGTTCGGTTACCAATTCCGTCTTGGCGCTCTGCGACAAATCCGTCCTGATCCTGCGCAACAAACCGGCGCCCACTAATGACTCTCTGAAGGTCGGCGTTGCGATCGACGGCTCCAAGTACGGTGAAGCCGCTGTCGAACACATTCTTAAGAACCACGATATTTTCGGCGACCATCCGACGTTCTATCTGATGAACGTCGTCAGTGACTACGCCGGTGTCGTTATGCCGGATATGGCCGGTATGGCGCTCCCGACAATGAATGAATCCGAAGTTCGCGCCATGCAGCAGGAATCTTTTGATGAAGCCGTCGGTCCGAGCCGTAAAGCTTTCCAAGACAAAGGCTTCAAGACAGAAGAAATCTGCCTGGTCGGCAATCCCGGCGACGAAATCGCAGCTTTCGCTAAGAATGAAGGTTTAGATCTCATCGTCATGGGAACACGCGGCTACGGCGCTTTCAAAGCCGCCGTCCTCGGTTCGACCGCTACGCGTATTGCCGCGATCAGTGACACGCCTCTGTTGGTAATTCAGGCAAACTAACGCCGACGGACGTTTAGAACAAACCACACTTACTCAAGGGCGTCCATCGAGGCGCCCTTGTTCATTATAAAAATGACAAAAATCCTCAAAATCGTCGCCTTCATGGCCCTCCTGCACTGCGGTTTTACTTCTTCGCGCGTTATTTCCACCCTTTATGCCCTGCATTACGGGCAGCCTGCGTGGATGGTCGGCGTGATTTTGAGTACTTATGCGGCGATTCCGGCACTGATCTCAATTCATGTCGGGAAATTCATCGATAAAATCGGGGTTCGTATCCCGATCACGGTTTCTTTCCTGATGATCTCGGCGGCGTGCCTGATGCCGATTCTTTTCCCGTATGAGCAGTTTGGCTTTTGGCCTATCATCGTGACGTCTTTGCTTGCGGGTACAGGATTTGTTTTTACGCTCATCAGCGGCCAGGGCTTAATCGGACATCTCTCAAATAATAAAAATCGGGCAACGGCTTTTACCTATCAATCCATCGCCTTTTCAATTTCGGGGTCAACCGGACCGGTTGTAGCCGGCTACCTGATCGATCACGGAAGCTACTATTGGGCGTTCGGCGGCGCGCTGACTTTTGCGCTCCTCGGCGGCGGAATCTTTCTGCTCCAGGCACGCGGCCTACCCTCGGCCTTTAACAAATCTCAGGCTAAAGATAATCGGCATCACAGTGCCTTTGAATTATTCAAAGATGAGAAAGTCAGAAACGTTCTGCTTGCGTCTGCCTTCGTTTCTATGGCTTGGGATCTTCAGGCCTTCATGATTCCGGTTTACGGCACCGAAATCGGATTAGACGCCGTCGCCATCGGCTGGCTGTTAAGTACATTCTCCATCTGCACGTTTGCCGTCCGAGTTTTCATGCCGATCCTTTCTCAGATGTTCAAAGAATGGTCCATCATTATTTTCGTGATGATCTCAGCCGGTCTGACTTATATTGTTTTTCCTTTTACGACATCGCTCACGCTTCTCTTCCTACTTTGCGGATGGCTCGGCGCCTCTCTCGGAGCTTCTCAGCCGAACGTTCTCTCGCTGCTCCATCAGGTAACTCCTGACGGCCGCGTAGGCGAAGCGATCGGAATCCGAACCATGCTGATGAACGCCAGCCATGCGATTTTGCCCCTGCTCTTCGGTTTCGGCGGTTCGGTGATCGGAGCCGCATCGGCATTTTGGGCAACCGGGGCCTTAATGGTCGGAGCCGGTGCAAAAATCGGCTACTCCGTTAGAAATATGCGCGACCCCGCTGAGAAACTCGTGGAAGACAAGGCAATTGAGCAGGAAGAGAATATCGACTTCAAAAAAAATGACAAATAATCCCGTAGTTATTGCAAGGGGTAACATCAATAAAGTAATTACTTATGGTTATTTTTCCGTAGAATAATTACAATAAGGTAGAAGCTGCGAAAAACCCTGTTTCGATAGAGACAGCGGATTCGATTACACATTACAACAGCAAATAACACAAGCCGATTACGATTAAGTTGCCGGCGGGAGGGTAATTTTGAACACTGGGGAGACAACCGTTCTCGTTGTGGAGCCGGATCTTGACACACAGCGAGTTTATCGTCAGCGTCTTATTCATGATCCTGACATTAAACTGATTGGCATTTGTTCAAGCATTGCCTCTGCGACTGCATTGCTTGCTCAAACAAACTGCGACATCCTGTTCACGGAACTCAACCTTCCGGACGGGGACGGCTTGGATTTTATCCGCCGCGCCTCCGAAGATCTCGCGGTTCAAAATATCGTTGCCGTCACTTCCAAAAACTCAGCTGCCGATATTGCTGCTGCCGTCGAAAACGGCGCTGTCGGCTATATCACGAAGCAGGACTCCGACCTTCACGATGTCGGAAACTACATCCGCATTCTGCGTGCGCATGGAAGTCCGATCAGCCCAACCGCAGCGAGGGTCTTAGTTGATGCCCTACGCCGGAAGCCGGCCGTCAAGCCGGTCGTTTCCGTTGCGGCAAGTCGGCCTGCCGTTGCAAATCCCTTGTCACCAAGAGAAACCGAAGTTCTCAATCTTCTTGCCCGAGGCATGAGCTTCGCAGAGATCAGTTCGGTCTTAAACATCTCTTGTCACACGGTCACGGCGCACATCAAGAAGATTTACCGCAAGCTTCAAGTACATTCCCGAGGGGAAGCGGTTTACGAAGCCGCCCAGCTTGGAATTCTTCCGTCCATGTAAGACAAAAGCCGAAGGCTCGCACCTTCGGCTTTTTCTTTCAGCTGGTTTTCTATTTCTTCAGAACCCAGTCGCCGCTCTTGCCGCCGTGCTTTTCCAGCAAACGGATGTCGGTCATGCACATTCCGCGGTCTACAGCTTTAAGCATGTCGTAGATGGTCAGAAGGCCGACTTGGACAGCCGTTAGGGCTTCCATTTCAACGCCGGTTCTGCCTTTGGTTTCACAGGTCGCCACACAGCGCACTTTGCTTTCTTCCGGATAGAGTTCAAAGTCAACGTTCACATGCGTTAGGGCAATCGGATGGCAAAGAGGAATCAGATCCGGTGTCTTCTTCGAACCCATGATGGCAGCAATACGTGCAACCGCCAGAACGTCTCCTTTCTTAGCGTTCCCCTTTTCCACCAGGGCAAAAGTCTCCGGATGCATGCTGATCCAGCCCTCGGCGATACCGATGCGATGGGTTTGATCTTTATCGGCAATATCCACCATATGGGCTTCGCCCGCCTGGTTGAAATGAGTCAACTCGGACATATAAATACCTTTTTAGAATTAGTTACAGCAAAAAACAGGATTACTGTTATATTTTTCCTTACTGCTTGAATGATAAATATTATTGGATAAAAACGGAATGACTTTGAAACCGCTGCTCTCTCTGTGTCTCTCCTGTATTCTGGCTGCTGCGCCGATCGCGGGAACCTATGCACAGAACTACAATCTGCCGAACCTCGGTGCGGCAGGTGGTTCGGCCCTGTCTCCGATGCAGGAACGTCAGCTCGGCGAAGAGATCATGGTCGAAGTTCGCTCCGATCCTACCTATCTGAATGACCCGGAGACCATCGACTACTTGATGCGTCTCGGCTACAAACTCGTCTCTGCCGGTCCGGGTTCCAGCTATTCCTTCTTCTTTTTCCCGATTCGTGATCCTTCCATCAACGCGTTTGCGCTTCCCGGAGGTTTCATTGCCGTTCATACAGGACTTGTCACTGCAGCATCCAGCGAAAGCGAGCTCGCTTCCGTTCTTTCTCACGAAATCGGACACGTTGCGCAGCGCCATATTGCCCGAATGATTGAAAACCAAAAAGGCAATTGGGCTGCAACCCTAGGCTCTCTGCTGGTCGCCATTTTGGCGGCACGCGCCGGTTCGGCAGACGGCGCTGCAGCCTCGGTCATCGGCACCCAGGCCGCTCTTGCTCAGAATTATTTATCCTTCTCCCGCGACGCCGAACGCGAAGCAGACCGTGTGGGCTTTAATTCCTTAGTCCGTGCCGGTTTCGATCCGAAAGGCATGGAAAACTTCTTTGAACGCCTGGACTTCAATAACCGCGCTTATGAAGGCTCGCGCGCCGCACCGGCTTACCTGCGCACGCACCCGCTGACCATTGATCGTATGAGCGAAGCTCAGAACCGTTCCCGCATGGCCGGCAAAAGAAATCACAAAGACTCTCTGGACTTCTTTCTCATTCGTGCGCGTCTTCGCGTTCTTCAATCCAACCGTTATCAGGGCTGGTCGGATGCTGCGGACTACTTTAGAAATGAACTGAAAACTGCTACCGGTTATCAGGCGATCGGAGCCCACTACGGTTTAGCTGTAGCAGCTCAAAAAATGAAGAATAAAGCTGAGGCACTCAAGCAGATTGAAATCGCGCAAAAGATGGCCGGAGGAAACTCTGCCATCATCAACAAACTGCACTCGAATCTCGTGTTTGAATCTTCTCCGGCCAACCGAGCACGGGGACTGCAGCTTGCAAAGAGCGCTCAGCAAAAAGCACCTTTGTCCACAATGCTTGTCCTTAATTACGGCGATCTGCTGCTCAGGGACAAGAAATACAACGATCTTTTGAACTTCCTGCGCAAACAGCACGCGTTATCTAAGTCGACGGTGGAGTATCAGTCTTTCCTCGGGCAGGCCTATGAAGCATTGGGCAAAGTCAGCCAAAGTCACCAGGCGATCGGAGAAATGTACGCCCTGCAAGGTCAGCGCGTCGCCGCCATCCAGCAGCTCTCGCTTGCTCAAAAGGCCAATGACGGTGACTTCTACACCATGAGCGAAATTGACGCCCGCCTCAGAGAACTTCGTCGAGACGAAGACTTTGATCGTAAGCATTCCAATTAGTCAGAAAGCGGACCTTGCTAATCACGGAGGTCCGGCCTCTAAGGCGCCTCGTTGTCAAAAGTTACTTTTTTCGGGCTTAAAGCGCGCTCATTTAGTGAGAAAATTATCAGAATTAACTTTTTAAGACCTAAGGTTATAAATTGACTGAAGAAATAAAGATGAACAATCCGATTGAAACCGATGCCGTCATCATCGGCACCGGTCCCGTCGGACTTTTCCAGGTTTTTGAATTGGGCCTTCTGGAAATGAAAGCCCATGTTTTGGATTCTTTAAACCATCCGGGCGGTCAGTGCGTTGAGCTCTACCCCGACAAACCGATCTATGACATTCCGGCAGTTCCTGTCTGCACCGCCAAGGAGCTGACGGAAAACCTGCTCAAGCAAATTGAACCGTTCAAACCGACTTTCCACTACGGCGAAGAGGCTCAGGTTCTTAAAAAACTTGATGACGGACGTCTCTACGTTAAAACCTCCAAAGGCACCGAATTCTTAGCTAAGGCTGTCTTCATTGCAGCCGGTGTGGGCAGCTTCCAGTCTCGCACGCTCAAAGTTCCGCACATTGAACAGTTTGAAGGCAAACAGCTCCATTACCGCGTCAAAAATCCTGAAATTTTTGAAGGTAAGAACATCGTCATTTGCGGGGGCGGAGACTCAGCCCTTGACTGGTGTCTCAATCTTGTCGGTAAGGCCGAAAGCGTTGTTTTGGTTCACCGCAGAGAAGGTTTCAGAGCCGCTCCGGCATCTGTCAGCAAGATGAAAGAGCTTTGCGACAACTGGGAAATGCAGTTTGAAGTCGGTCAGGTCACGGGCTTCACAGAAGAAAACGGCCAAATGACCGAAGTTAAAGTCACCGGCGCCGACGGCGTTACCCGCCGTATTCCGGCCGAACATCTGCTGGTTTTCTTCGGCCTGCAGCCTAAACTCGGACCGATTGCAGATTGGGGCCTGACGCTCGAAAGAAAACAGATCGTTGTGGACACTGCCCGTTTCGAAACCAACATCCCTGGCGTCTTCGCTGTCGGCGACATCAACATTTATCCGGGTAAAAAGAAACTGATCCTTTCCGGTTTCCATGAATGCGCTTTGGCTGCTTTTGCCGCTTCCGAATATGTGTATCCGGAAAAACGCGTTCTCCTGCAGTACACGACCACGAGCCCGAAACTGCACAAAGTGCTCGGCGTTGAGACACCGCATTTTGACTAATTTCTCGGTTTACCGGATCTCGTAAAAACGAAAATCCGCCGAAAGCCCTGAGCTGACGGCGGATTTTCGTTTTTCGACCTTATTAGGTATCAGACACCTTAATGGAAGGCATCTTCGCGCTGTAGTCTTTGTTCTTCTTAGAGACTGCAACGGCTAATTTACGTGCAATTTCCCTGTAGGCTTGTGCGACTTTTCCGTCGGGATCTGAAATCACGATCGGTTCGCCCTTGTCCATGCTCAGACGAATGTTGATATCAAGCGGGAGTTCGCCTAAAAGTTCAACGCCGTACTGCTCAGCCATCTTGGCTGCGCCGCCTTCGCCGAAGATATGTTCTTCATGACCGCACTTCGAGCAAATATGGGTTGCCATATTTTCAATGATGCCAAGGATCGGAACATTCACTTTTTCGAACATCACGAGACCCTTGCGGGCATCCATCAAAGCGATGTCCTGAGGAGTCGTCACTACCACAGCACCGGTCAAAGGCACTTCCTGAGAAAGAGACAGCTGAATGTCGCCGGTTCCCGGGGGCATATCGACGATGAGGTAATCCAGGTCTTTCCAGTTGGTCTGTTTCAGAAGCTGCTGAAGCGCGGAAACTGCCAGCGGACCTCTCCAAATCATCGGCTGATCCGGATCGATAAGCACGCCAACGGAGGCAACCTGCAGGCCGTGAGCAATCATCGGCTCAAGAGTCTTACCGTCAACGGAATAAGGTTTATCGGTAATGCCAAGCATGGTCGGCTGGCTCGGACCGTAGACGTCGGCATCCAGCAAGCCGACTTTAGCGCCTTCCTGCTGAAGAGCGAGTGCTAAGTTGGCAGACACTGTGCTCTTTCCGACGCCGCCCTTGCCGCTGGAGACGGCAATGATGTTGCGGACGGAATCAAAAACCTTAACGCCTCTCTGAACTTCATGGGCGATGATGTTTTGGCTGATTTTGACATCGGCGGGAATACCGGCCTCGACCAGTTTGGCACGGACCATCTCTTCAATGACGGGGCCCTGTGTTTTGGCCGGGTAATCTAATTCGATTTGGACGGTTGTTTTTCCGTCTTCTGTAGTAACTTTCTTCAGAGCCTTAGAAGAAACTAAATCTTTGCCCGTGTTCGGGTCAATGACGCCAGAGAGAACCTCTCTGATTTTTTCCTGCATTGTGTTCTCCTTACTGTTGGACTCGGCAGGCGTGAAAGCCCCTTTCCAAGTTTGTCCTAGGATATCAGATACTTCGTAACTCCTGCTTACGAGTTCCTGATCCGCTAAAATTATTTCTTTTCAAAAGCATTCTAGAAAAAGTCATGACTAATCGCACTATCTTCTTGACGACGGCACTGCCGTACGCCAATGGAAATTTCCATTTCGGACACATCATGGAATACATCCAGGCCGACATTTGGGTCCGTCATCAGCGGATGTGCGGATCAACCGTTCACTTTGTCGGCGCAGATGATGCCCACGGTGCTCCGATCATGATCTCAGCTCAGAAAAAAGGCGTCACGCCTCAGGAATACGTGGCCGAAATCTCTGCCGGCCGCGCCAAGTACCTCAACGGATTCTTCATCCGTTTCGACCACTGGCACTCTACGGACAGCAAAGAAAATACTGAGCTGGCCCAAGACATCTACAAGCGCCTGAAAAAAGCCGGCCTGATTTATTCCAAGGAAATCGAACAGTATTACGACCCGGTCCGCGAGATGTTCCTTGCCGACCGTTTCATTAAAGGCACCTGCCCCAAGTGCGGCGCACCTGACCAGTACGGCGACTCCTGCGAAGTCTGTGCTTCCGTTTATCGCCCGACCGACTTGATTAACCCTTACTCCGCTCTGTCCGGAAGCAAGCTTGAACTGCGCAAGTCCAAACACTTTTTCTTCAAACTGTCCGATCCCAACTGCGTAGAATTCCTGCGTCAGTGGACCCGCGGCACTGCCCCGGACGGTACCCCTCGCCTGCAGTCTCAGATCGTCGCTAAAACAGCAGAATGGCTGGGTAAGGACGGAGACTTGAGCGACTGGGACATCTCTCGTGACGCCCCTTACTTCGGCATTGAAATTCCCGATGAACCGGGCAAGTTCTTCTATGTTTGGCTGGACGCCCCGATCGGCTACCTCGCCAGTCTGAAAGCCTACTGCGAATCCAAGGGCATCAATTTCGAAGCCCTGCTTGAGACCTCCACAACCGAACAGATTCACATCATCGGTAAGGACATCGCTTACTTCCATACGCTTTTCTGGCCTGCCATGCTGCACTTCTCCGGCAAACCTTTCCGTGTACCGGACCATGTCTGGGCGCACGGCTTCGTTACCGTAGACGGTCAAAAGATGAGTAAGAGCCGCGGCACCGGTCTTGATCCTCTGGTTTATCTTGAACTCGGCATGGATCCGGAATGGCTGCGCTACTACTTCGCCTACAAGCTCAATTCCAAGGTCGAAGACGTAGACTTTAGCTCCGCCGACTTCATTTCCCGCACTAATTCCGACTTGGTCGGCAAGTACGTCAACATTGCCAGCCGTTCTGCAGGCTTCCTTGTGAAGCGCTTCGAAGGCCGCGTCCTGGACCAGGCCATTGCGGAAAGCAGCCTGATTTCCGAAATCAAGGCCGCCGCTTCTGATATCAACGCTTCTTTCGAAGGATGTGAATACGGCAAGGCTCTTCGCGCCGTCATGGAGCTTGCCAACAAAGTCAATGAATTCGTTGATCAGAAACAGCCCTGGGAATTGGCCAAGCAGCCTGAAAAGGCCGCTGAACTGCACGCCGTCTGCTCCGTGACGCTTGAAGCCTTCCGTCTGCTGACGCTGTTCCTGAAACCGGTTCTCCCCCGCACTGCTGAAAATGTCGAAACTTTCCTCAACTGCGGTGAACTGACCTGGAAGTCCGTTGACAGTGCTTTGTCTTCCGACAAACCGATCAACCCCTTCAAGCACCTCATGAAGCGCGTTGAAGAAAAACAGGTTCAGCAGCTCTTTGAACTGAGCTCCAAGGCTGCCAAGGCAGCTTCCGAACCTGCCAAGGAAGAGAAGAAGGCAGAGGCCGAATCTGAAGAATTCGTATTCGAACCTTTAGCTCCGAATATCGCTTTTGATGACTTCGCCAAGGTTGACCTCAGAATCGGCAAGATCCTGGACTGCAAGAAAGTTGAAAAGAGCCGCAAGCTCCTTCAGCTTACGATTGATATCGGTGAAAAAGAACCACGCAACATCTTCTCCGGCATCGCCGCTTACTACAAACCGGAAGATCTGATCGGCAAGCTCACCGTGGTTGTCGCCAACTTAGAGCCGCGCAAGATGATGGGCAGTTTCTCTCAGGGCATGCTGCTTTCCGCCTCCGACGGAGCAGACACACCTTCGGGTCTTTATCTGCTTGAACCGTTCCCGGGTGCTAAGCCGGGTATGCGTCTGCACTAATCACGATCTTTAGTAAAACCCTCGGTCCGAACGCCGAGGGTTCTTTTTTTCAGCTACAGATAAACCTTTATTTTTGGAAAATAGTTGAAGCTTTACGCTCAAATGTGAGATATTGGGAGGATAATCTAGGCACTTAGCTTCAGAACCCAAGTTCTAAATAAGTTTATTTTTGCCTCGGCAGCCTTACTGCCGTAAGTTATCCACTGTATTCGATCCAAGATAAATGAGCGCGAGATCTCACATCGTAGAGGCCCTGCATCGTTTCCCGTTAGCACGATTCGAGCCAGCCTCTCTTTGCATTTTAAAAAATTATTCTTTCTCCACTTTCACAAGTGACCTCTCCGCAGGCCTCACTGTCGGTGTTGTGGCACTTCCTCTTGCGATGGCTTTTGCCATTGCTTCCGGCATGACGCCGGAATCCGGTATTTACACCGCCATCATTGCCGGATTTTTAATTTCTCTTTTAGGCGGATGCAAAGTTCAGATCGGCGGTCCGGCCGGCGCCTTCATTGTTATCGTTTACGGCATTATTGCTCAGTACGGCGTCGGCAACCTGCTCATCGCAACCTTTTTCTCGGGCATATTCCTATTCCTAATGGGGCTCTTTAAGATCGGGAGCTTCATTCGATTTATTCCGGTCTCGATCGTCATCGGCTTTACCAACGGTATCGCCGTACTCATCGGTCTTTCTCAGATCAAGGACTTCCTAGGCCTGAACATTGCCAAGATGCCTGCTGACTTTTTCCATCAGATCGAGACACTAGCCGGCGCTATCAATACCGTCAACCCTTACGCTGTCGGTTTAGGTCTTGCCTCCTTGATCATCGTCTTCGTCTGGCCTCGTTCCTGGACTATCGGCGGTGCGCCGTGGAGAAGATGGCTCGCCAGGATCCCGAGTACCGTTGTCGTACTGATCGTCATGACAGCACTGGTCTCTTTCTTTAACCTTCCCGTAGAAACCATCGGTTCAAAATTCGGCGGTATCCCGCAAGGACTCCCAAAATTCCAAATTCCTGACATTAGCTGGGGTAACGTAAAGCAGTTGCTCGGACCGGCCATCACATTGGCTCTTCTAGGATCTATCGAATCTTTGCTTTGCGCCCGTGTTGCCGACGCAATGACGGACGAACGCCATGACCCTAATCAGGAACTGATGGGCCAAGGCATCGCTAACTGTATCGTGCCTTTCTTCGGCGGACTGCCTTCTACAGGCACCATTGCTCGTACCGTCACCAACATCAAGAGCGGTGCCGTCACGCCTATGGCAGGCATGATCCACAGCCTGACCCTGCTTGTCATTATTCTTGTGGCCGCTCCGTTAGCAATGAACGTTCCGCTCTGTGCGCTTTCTGCCATCCTCCTGTTCATGGCCTTTAACATGGGCAACTGGCATGAATTTATTCGCCTGAGACAGTTCACCATGTCCTACAAGGCCACCTTGCTGGTGACATTCTTCCTGACGGTGATTTTCGATCTGACGGTTGCTGTTGAAATCGGCCTGCTCACTGCCGCAGTGTTCTTCCTCTATCGCATGAACACGCTCACTCGTGTAATCCCCAAGACACTGCCCTTTGATGCGCCGAAGCAAATCGAAGCGTGGGCCATGGAAGGTGCGCTTTTCTTCGGCTCGGTTTCCAAGCTGGAAATCGTCACAGACCCCAAACACATCACCGCGCCTGATGCACCTGATGTGGTTATTTTCGATTTCACTGATTTGCTCTCGATCGACAACAGTGCCCTCGACATTATTGAATCCTTCCAGCGGAACCTGGTGAAACACGGCAAGATTTTGATTGTCGTCGGCGCCAGTGAACACCCGCTTCGCCAGATGAGACGCTTAGGACTCGCTCAGCGGCTCGATAAATATATGTGCCCGGATATGGAAACAGCGCTTCAACTAGCCCGTGAAGCAATCTATAAAAAAGAAGAGCCTGACCCGAGTCCGAGAGAAGAAATCCGGATCATTGAACGAAAGTAGCTCGACTGCCAACAGAGCCCGTCCGAAAACGACGGGCCTTTTTTTGCGCCTAATCGCCCTGAATACGATATTGTCTGGACAAGAAGTCTTCTGTCGTGGTATACGTCTAAAAAACATTACAAAACATTACCCTCGGAGGGAAGAATGGGAAACGTATCCAATGAATGGTTGGCAGCAATCAGCACGGGACGCGACTACAGTATCGACGAAAAGAAAAGAGGCTGTGCTGTCCCTGTTACGCCTTGGCTGCATCCGCCCGTCGGTAAAAGACTCCGGGACTTGATTACCAAGCTTGGAACTGTTCGGGAATTGGAGCGGCAGGAGATTCTTTATCCGCAGGGCAGAAAAATTTCCGATATCGTTCTCGTTCAGCAGGGCGTGACAGCCCGCAACTTCGGCAATGCGGTTTCCGGCCCGAAAGCGGCTGCAATCTCCACTCCGGGCCACTTCGCCTGCGGAAATCTTAATTTTTTGACACGCCGACCTTCTCTCGGAACCTACTTCGCCTTGACAAAGGCCCAAGTCGTCGTATGCCCCAAGGATCTTTTACTGCCCGTCCTTACGACGGATCCGGAGCTATTTGCCTATACCATTCGATTACTAGAAAGCTGCACGCTCTCAGACCGTGTGGGTTTCGCACTGATGGCCTTCGCCCCCGTTGATCTTCGCCTAAAGGCTTTTGTCGTCACCTGGGCTATTCATTACGGCAAACTCACTGCCGACGGCTTGATCAAATGCCCTATTCCTCTGACACGGAACAACCGTTGTCTCGTCGCCAACGCCTCCCCTGTGTCCACAGACAATGCGTTAAAACGATGGAAAGAAGAAGGAGCCTGGATTCGGGACGGAGACTTCGTCACGTTCCCTGCCGCCTTCGTCGATGATGCTTACCAATGGATGCGCTCGGCCGAGGAAAGCAGCGAATACACATATCCAAATTCCTTCAGAGAACTCTTAGAAGCACTTCCTCCGCTAACCAATCCTTGGTATTAGTTTCCGGCTTTTTCTCTTGCCTCATTGGCCTCTAAGCCAAACGCTTCATGCGTTTTCATTAGTTTTTTCAAACTAAAAGCTGAGCCTTTGTCATTTTTTATATCCTCG
Source organism: Parasutterella sp. (assembly GCF_057870745.1). Classification (NCBI taxonomy): domain Bacteria; kingdom Pseudomonadati; phylum Pseudomonadota; class Betaproteobacteria; order Burkholderiales; family Sutterellaceae; genus Parasutterella; species Parasutterella sp. The sequence goes on from NZ_DBMALT010000005.1 coordinate 19,317, forward strand.
TAAACCCTTTAACTATCCACCAAAGCCTTTGGGTAGTTAAGAAAATCTTCAGTTTTTAAACTTTTCTTATCGGTTATGAAGAGCCGACAACATCATCAAGGAGGATTTTTAAAATGACATTCACCCGCAGAACCTTCATGGAAACCACTTGCGCTCTGAGCGCCGGACTTGTTTTCGGAAGCGTTGCCCATGCCTCAACCAAAGTTCCTGAAAAATGGGACGAAACCTGCAGTCTTCTCGTTATCGGTACAGGCTTTGCCGGCCTGGGCGCTGCCCTTGAAAGCCACTATCTCGGTATGAAAGACATTCTTGTTGTTGACAAGATGCCTTCCGCCGGCGGCAACTCCATCATCAACGGGGGTGCCATCGCAGCTGCCGGAACAGATATGCAGGAAAAAGCCGGTATCAAAGACAATGCCGATCTTCTCTACTCCGACATTCTGAAAGCCGGCGGCGGTCTCGCCCATAAAGAACTCGCCAGAAGAATTGCAGACGAATCCGTCTCCAACTACAAGTGGCTTCGTGACGAAGTCGGCGTCAAGTTCAAAGCCGTCACTTATCACGGCGGTCACTCTGTTCCCCGCAGCCACGCTGTGATGGAAAACACCGGCGCCGGTTTCATCAATCCGATGCTCGCAAAATGCAAGGAATTCGGCATCAAAATTCAGCTGAGAACGATTGTGGATGACCTGATCGTCAACGATAGGGGCTGCGTCGTCGGTGTTAAAGCCCGCGTCAACCATCGCTTCAATCGTCCCGACAGCGGAAAAGTTGTCTACATTCGCGCAACCAAAGGTGTGCTGATTGCTTCCGGCGGCTTCAGCCAGAACGTCAAGATGCGCACCAGTCATGATCCGCGCTTAACCGATGCTTTCGGATCCACCAACCATCCCGGTGCAACCGGCGAAATGATTCAGGAAGCTCAGGCTTTAGGTGCCAATACCATCCACATGGACTGGATCCAGCTGGGCCCCTGGACTTCTCCCGACGAAAACGGCTTCGGTCTGGCTCCTCTTGCCGTGGAATCTATGGTCGGCTACGGCCCCATGATTAACCCGACAACCAGCAAGCGCTTCATTAAAGAAACCGGCAATCGTAAAGTTCGAGCTGATGCCATTGTTGCCCTTGGTAAACCGGCGATCATCTACACCTGCGAAGCCAACATGATGAACAAAGTCGTCGGCAAAAACATGAAGCCCGAACAGTTTGAAACCGCACTCAAGAACGGCGTTATTCGTAAATTCGACGACCTCAAATCTTTGGCGGAGTTCTACAAGCTGGACTATGCCACCCTTGAGAAAGAAAACGAAAAATTCAACGGCTATATGAAAGCCATGAAGGACCCGGAATTTAACTGCATGTTCTTCAAAGATGCCGTCCTCAACACCAAGGGACCTTTCTACGCTATTCGTCTGTGGCCGCGCGTTCACCACACCATGGGCGGTCTTGAAATCAACGAAAAAGCCCAGGTTCTCGACGTCAAGGGCAATCCGATTGCCGGTCTGTACGCAGCAGGCGAAGCGACCGGCGGCGTTCACGGCATGGTCCGTCTCGGTACCGTCGCCGTTGCCGACTGCATCATCTTCGGACGTATTGCTGCCCGCACTGCTAACGGCTGGGCAGGCTGCTAATTCTCTTGCTTAGTCTGAGGCCTCCTCCGGAGGCTTCAGATGGAGAACCGACATGACCTCATTGAATTCACTGACAAAACTACTCGGAATCGGTCTGCTCGCTGCGATGTTTTCCTATTCAGCCTTCGCTGCCGATGCACCGAAGATGGGTGCCGATAAACACGTTGCCAAGGGCGTAGCATGCCAGACCTGCCACGGAACCGACCTCAAGAATCCGAACCTTCCGACAGAAGAAACGTGTACACAGTGCCACCCGAAAGCGATGCTGATTGAAAAAACTAAAAATCTGCCTGGAGCCAATCCTCATAACGCACCTCACAACGGAGACTGCATCAACTGCCACTTGATGCACGAGCCGCCTGAAGACTATTGTGCACAGTGCCACAAATTCAACTTCAAAGTGAAATAGATCAAACGGCACTAAAACAAGGAGGGATATCTTATGAAATCTAAAAAAGTCATTGCAGCGATTGCTTGCTGCTTCTGCGGAAGCGTCTACGCCTCCGACGTCTCCGTCTACGGAATGGTGGACGCATATGTCCAGCTTTACAACGGCGGAAACGGCACCGTTGTCGACTTAGGAAGCGGTGGTAAAGGCGGATCTCGCATCGGCATTAAGGGGACGGAGGACTTAGGCGGAGGCACAAATGTGTTCTTCCGTTTGGAAAACGGCTTCTTTGTCGATAACGGCACCAATACCACCGCCGCTCAGCCGGAAGGATGGGCCTTCCAGCGAGAGGCGATCCTCGGAATCCGAAACACTGACTGGGGCACGTTTTCTTTCGGCCGTCAGTACACCCTGAACTTCGGCGGAATCGCCCAGTTTGACGCTTTTGCCTGCAGTTTAGGCAGCACGATTAACAACTTCATGGCTCCGGCGCCCTATCTTCCGAATACGCATATTCCCGGCATTAACGGAGCTTCAGGTGTCGACAATCTGACCCGCAGAGATAATTCCTTTGTCTATGAAAGCCCGGCTTTTGGCGGCTTAAAGCTCTCTGCTATGGTCTCTTTAGGTGAACAGAACAAACTGAATTCCGAATCCGAAATGTCGAATAAGTACGGCAACAGCTACGCTGCTCAAGCCGTCTATCGCAAGGGTGCTTTCGGTATCGGCTTCACTTACACCTACCAAAACCTGGCTGCAGAGGCTCCAAATAACCTCAAAAACCCGAATTCGCACGCTGCGCTGTATAACTTAGGTGCAAGCTACGACTTCGGATTCACCAGGCTCTACGGCAACTTGGTCTACAAGAACGGTTCCAAGGCAGCAGTCCGAGACACCAACCCGAACATCATGGTATACAGCGTATCGGCTAAGACTCCGTTATTCGGCGGCAACCTGTTAAACGGCTTTGCGTATTTGAAGAACAATACGACTGATTCGGCCAATGCGTGGAACGTCTCAGCTCGTTATGACTATCCGCTGAGTAAACGCACCACTCTCTACGCCGGTGCTGCCTATCTCAACAACGAGAAGAACGTGAATTACACAATCAACGGCGGTGGCGGTACTTCATCGGCACCGACCACGAACATGGGCAAAAACCCGTGGACCACATTCGTGGGTATGAACCACACGTTCTAATCAATTTTTCTTCTTTTGTGATCTGAGAGTACTTCTAAATCTTGGCCTTCAGGAATGCTGTTTCTCCTTCCGCAGTCCTGAAGGTTTTTCTTATTTAGTCAGATTTGATCGTAGACAGGTTTATACATCGCCGCCTGAATCGCTTCGGATAAATCGGCCTGATTCGATACTCCGGCAACACCTGTCGTGAAACATTCCTCGGCGACCGCAGCTGCAATGGATTGAGAGACTTCGCGAATCTTTGTCAGCGACGGGAACAAGCTGCCGTTTTCTAAGTCTTCATCCGAAACTTTCTTAGAGAGCGCTTCTGCCGCACTTAAAAACACACTTTGCGGTACAACGCGAGGCGAAGCAGTCACCAATCCGAGGCCGATTCCGGGGAAGACATACGAGTTGTTGCTCTGACGAGGAATGAACGTCTTTCCGTTCAGTTCAACCTGCGGGAAAGGACTTCCGGAGGCAAAGAGACATTTCCCTTCCGTGTAGGTGTAAGCCTCTCTTGCCGTACACTCCGAACGAGACGTCGGGTTCGATAACGCAAAGATGATCGGACGCTCATTGATTCTTGCCATTGCGCTGAGCACGTAAGCATTAAAGGATCCTGCCTGAGCAGCGCAGCCTACAATCGCGGTGGGCTTTACTTCACCGATGGCATCCAGGAACGTGCTCTGAGGTTCCAGTTCATGAGCAAATTTCTGCTTCAGCGGCGTCAGTCCTTCCCTGTCTTTTGTTACCAGACCGTGAGAGTCAAAGAGGAAAATCCTATTGATGGCTTCTTCCTGGCTCAGGCCTTCCTTCATCATGGCTTCAACCAGCAGATCGGCAATGCCGCCGGCGGCCTCTCCGGCGCCCAAGAAAAGAAATTTTTCCTCGGAAAGAGAACTTCCCTTTGCCCTTGCGGCAGCATAGAAACCGGCAACGGCTACAGCTGCCGTCCCTTGAATATCGTCGTTAAAACAAGCGGTCTTGTCCTTCCACTGATCTAACAGAGCGAAGGCATGGCGATTGGCAAAGTCTTCGAATTGGATAATCACCTGAGGCCAGCGTGCTTTGGCGGCTTCAATGAACTCTTGAACGAACGCGTAGTATTCCTCACCGTCGACTCTCGGCTGCTGAAGACCGAGATATAGCGGATCGTGCAGCAGACCTTGATTATTGGTACCGACATCCAAGAGCACGGGCAAGGAGCGCGCAGGATTGAGTCCTGCACAGGCTGTATAAAGAGAAAGTTTGCCGATCGGAATCCCCATTCCGCCGGCGCCGAGGTCGCCTAATCCGAGAATACGTTCGCCGTCCGTCACGACGATCATATCGACATCGTCATGCGGCCAATTATTGATCACCTCTTGAACGGATCCCTTATCTTCAATCGTGACATAAAGCCCTTCCGGTTCGGAATAAATTCGATCGAATTCCTGACAGGCTTTTCCGACCGTCGGCGTATAGACGATGGGCATCAGCTCCTCGATATTATTTTCAAGGAGGTAATAAAAGAGGGTTGCGTTTCTGTGTCGAATCAGCGAAAGGATTTCGTATTTCTGAAGCGGCTCTTCTGCCTGACGAATTCTTTCTAAAGCTCGCTTGGCCTGATGCTCCAGCGTCGTCACTCTCGGAGGAAGCAGTCCGCGGAGTTTCCGTTTTATTCTGGCTTCCCGACTAAAGGCTGTTCCTTGATTGACGAACGGATCATCCAGGGCTTCCGTTCCCACACTGATATTTTTCATTTATATTTTCCGAAAAACAGAAAGTTCGACAGAACGGAGCGAATAGCCGGTACCAGTCGCATCAGACTCCTGTCGAAAGAGAGAGACGAGCCCTCTCCCGAACCAGAGTACAGCTTATCAGGTCAAACAGCGCTACGACAACTTTTCAGGAATAGCAGGCGCCTGAAGCACATCGACGCCCTGCTGCTGCATTTGCTTGACTTCGGGAATCCGCAGGCGCAGAGCCGTGTAAATCGGCTGGCTCTTCAAAGCCTGAGCCGTAAAGAATGCCAAGGCCGACCCGATGAGCATCGGAAGTGTTAAATCCCAGCATGCGGTCATTTCAAGGATCAGTAGAACGCCGGTTATCGGAGCACAAATCGTGGAGGCAAAGAAGGCGCTCATCCCAACGGCGCAGAAAGCCATTGGGTTTAAATCAAATCCGATGAGATTCAGCGTCCATGCAAAAACGTGGCCTAAGATTCCGCCCATCAGAAGAAGCGGTGAGAAGAGACCGCCGGGAACCCCTGTGGCGTAGCAAAGAGGCGCAAAGAACCAGCGTATCAATCCGATGACTAAGACCGTTGCGATAGGGAACGTATAGTTCAGCATCTCGGTGCCCAGCTGATCTCCGCCGCCCGCAAGCCCCGGAGCAAAATAAACCAACAGGGCAACGACAACGCCGATGATCCCGGCCTTCACTTCGGGGAGGACTTTTTTGAAGTACGCATTCGTGTTCAGAAGAATGAGAACCATCTTGTTATAGAGCGGTCCCATCACTCCGATAAAGATGCCGAACAAAATGAAGGCGACAGATTCTTTGACACCCGGAATCATGAAAGATCGATTGATCACGTTGTAGTCAGGCTGCATGCCGAGAATCGTCATAGAGACCGTGCAGCCGGCAAAAACGCAGATCAGCGTCGGAATCACAAGGTTCATCCGGATATCTTTCGTGACTTCCTCGAAGGTGAACATCGCTCCGCCGAGCGGAGACGAAAAAGCCACACCCAAGCCGGTACCAGCAGACGCAATAGTGAGAAAACGAAGCTCTTCTTTCGAGAATTTCAGTATGCGGGCAATCGTCGCTCCGATAGAAGCACCCATTTGAACCGTCGGACCTTCACGGCCCAAAGCCATACCGCTGCCCAGCGTCAAAATACCGCCGAAGAACTTAACCAATAAGATCTTAAAGCGCGCCGGTTCAACCTCTTCTCTCCAGGCCGCTTCAACATATTGAATTCCACTGCCGCCGGCCGTCGGAGCAAAACGAACTAAGAATCGTCCGATGACGGCGCAGGCCACGCAAACAGCCACAACAGCTCCGAATCCTTCCCAAAAACTGACGGAATGGGCCCATGTCGTTAACTGCATCCGCAAATGGTCCGCTTTATGCAGGAAGTACTGGAAGTATCCGCCGACTGCCCCGGTACAAAGGCCGGCAAACAAGCATACTAAATAAAACCAACATTTACGCGTAAAGGACACGATCCCTCCTTTAGGGATACTCCGCCGAGTTCCGAATTTTTCTTGATGTTCTTTAGCTTAATAAGCTAAAAGGCAATAGTTTCTGAGGGATCACGAAATTGGGGAATTAAAAAAGGACCCGAAGGTCCTCGATCATCAATCTGCGATTGATTACATCTGCTTTTTAGCAAGTCCTGCCGCGCTGCTCTTCGGATAAAGCTTGATGAGCTTATTAAAAGTAGCCTTGGCTTCCGCGGGTTTCTTAGAATCCATCTGAGCCATACCGACAAGCAGATAGGCCTCAGGCACTTTAGCATGTTTGCTGTAGCCTGAAATCAGACGCTGCTCGGTGGCGATCGTCTGCGCAAAGTTGCCTTTCATGTAGTAGCTGCTGCCGAGCCAGTACAGAGCATCAGGATAAACCTTTGTCTTGCTGTACTTTTGTGTCATGCCTGAGAAGCATTTAATCGCTTGATTGGCGTCGCCCTTTTGAAAGACGGACAAGCAGCGGTCAAGTTCCTGCTTTGCGGAAATCTCCCGATCAGAAGCGGCTGCTGCTGCCTTGGCCTTAGGATCCATTTCATTCAGACGATTCGAAAGATCGTCATAAATGGTCTCGGCGTTTTGTTTTTCCTTACCGACGGAATTGGTCAGATCCTCTACTTTGCCGCGGAGCGTCTGAACTTCCTTCGTCAGTTTTTCCAGTCGGTCATACAGCGACATCTGCACTTCCTGCTGAGACTTCAGCTGATCGCGAAGCTCCAGAATTGCTTTGCGGGCTTCATCGTCTCCGAAGAGCGCCCATGCCGATGTATTGACGGACAACAGAACGGTGCCAAGGAGCACCAGCGCGATTCTTTTCATGTAAATTACTTATTGAGCATGTAGTGGATATCAACTCTGCGGTTTTCGTAGTAAGCCGCTTCGTCATGACCTTCGGCTTTGGGTTTTTCTTTACCGTAGCTGATCGTTTCGATTTGCTGAGGAGAAACGCCCAAGAGTGTCATACGTTCTTTGACGGCTTCAGCTCTCTTCTGACCCAGAGCCAGGTTGTATTCACGTCCGCCGCGTTCGTCGGTATTGCCTTCCAGACGAACGTTCAGGTTCTTGTGAGCAGCCAGGAACTGAGCGTGATTGGTCACGACCGGCATCTGGTCGGGAGAGACGGTATAGCTGTCAAAATCAAAGTGAACTTCGCGGTTAGCGAGCGGACCGGTCTTAGAGCTCAGAGCTTCTTCAACGGAAGTTCCGTCAGTGATAGAGCCGGCTTTATCCTTATCCAGATCTACTGTAGAGCAAGCCGAGAGCGAAAGAGCGACAGCTGCTGCGGCTGCGCAAATAGCAAATCTTGAAGAGATCATCTTCTTCGTCCTTTTATTTAATGGTGGGACCCCAGGAGGGTTCGCGAATGTCTCCACTGGTACCCGAGAGTCGGGAACGAGTGCTTCCGTCCGTGGAGACAGTGGACAGAACACCCTTACCTCCAACCTCGGAGGCATAAATAATCATGTTGCCGTTCGGCGAGTAGCTCGGCGATTCATTCTTTCCGATTTCGGAAAGCGGGATCACGTTGCCGGTCGCCAAATCCTGCTGCACGAGCTTAAAGTGACCGCCGGTACGAACAATGTAGGCGACCTGGTCGTTTTTCGGACTTACTGCCGGGCTAATAGCATAGGCATTGCCGAAGCTAATGCGTTCAGCAGAACCGCCTGCAACCGGCTTTCTGTAAATCTGCGGATTGCCGCCGCGGTCGCTTGTGAAGTAAATATATTTGCCGTCCGGCGAGAATGCGGGCTCTGTATCAATACTGCTGCCCGTCGTGAACTGTCTGAGATTCTGTCCGTTGGTATCCAGCAAATAAATCTTCGTGCCGCCGTCCTTCGACAGAGCCACGGCCAGCGTGCCGCCGTCAGGGCTAAAGGCCGGCGCACTGTTGTTGCCGCGGAAAGCAGCGACCTGACGACGTTTGCCCGTGCTCAAATCATGAATCCAAACGGTCGGCTTACCGGTCTCAAAGGAGGTATAAGCAATCTGTCTGCCGTTAGGAGACCAATCGATGGAAATGATCGGATGTCTGATGCGAAGGGCAACCTGAGGGTTGTAGCCGTCGCTGTCTGCGACCATGATGGCATAGTTGTTTTTGCCCTGTTGAGAAACATAAGCGATGCGTGTCGCAAAATCGCCTTTTTCTCCGGTCAGACGTTCAAAGATTCGGTCTGCAATCTTATGGGCATAAAGACGCAGGTCATCTTTCGGGGAAATATAGGAAGCCTCGTCGGTCTCCTGCTTTTTCACCGGGTCAAAGAGACGGAACTTGATTTCATAGCGTCCGTCGGCAGCGCGTGTCACGGAGCCGTCGGCAAATGCGCCGACGCCGGCTGTGCCTAAAGCTTTCCAATCGGGATCTTTGTCGAGTGCCGTAGCGGCATCACAGGAAACTAGTCGGAAAAAACCGCTGCGGACCAAATCGTTGCCGATAATTTCGGCAATATTTTCAGGCGCTTCGCTATTACCGAAAAACGGCTGAATAGCGATTGGAAATTGGTTTGCCCCGACACCTTGAATATTCACAAAAAGCTGTGCAAATGCCGGTTGGGCGGCTGCTATCCCCGCCAAGCCGACGGCTTGAAGAAAACCGCGTCGATTCAATCCCAAGTCACGTCTGACCATACGCTCCCTCATCTCCATAAAACTAACAAGCACATTGAGTTTATCTTAATGTGCTAAAAAGTCTCGGACCGCGATCCGATGACTAAATATCTTGAATTTTGTATCAATAATTGAGCCGAAATCGTATTTGCAGCGATTTCGGCTCGAATTAGGAAAATTTAATTAGTGGCGGAAGTGACGTTCACCGGTAAAGACCATGGTGATACCGCGTTCATTAGCCGCAGCAATCACTTCTTCATCACGGATAGATCCGCCCGGCTGGATGACCGCAGTGGCACCGGCGTCAATGATGACATCCAAACCGTCTCTGAACGGGAAGAAGGCGTCCGAAGCGGCAACGCTGCCTTCCAGCGAGAGTCCGGCTTCTTTTGCTTTGATCGCAGCGATTCTGGCAGAGTCAACACGGCTCATCTGGCCGGCGCCGACGCCTAAAGTCATACCGTCGCGGACAAAGACGATCGTATTGGACTTAATGAACTTAGCGATCTTCCAAGCAAACATCATGTCGGAAATCTGAGCGCTGGTCGGAGCGAGTTTCGTCACAACCTTGAGGTCCTTTTCGCTGACGCACTGTGTATCGGGTGTCTGAACCAGCAGACCGCCGCCGATGCGCTTCATATCCAAGTCGTTGCGGGCGTGGCCCATAGCAACGGTGAGCAGACGAAGGTTCTTCTTCTGCAGAAGAATGTCTAAAGCACCCTGAGAGAACTCAGGTGCAATGATGACTTCGGCGAACTGTTTGGCAATCTTTTCAGCAGCTTCCTTGGAAACTTCGCAGTTGAAGGCGATGATGCCGCCGAAGGCAGAGGTCGGGTCGCACTTGAATGCCTTGGTGTAGGCTTCTTCGGAATTCATACCGATAGCTGCGCCGCAGGGGTTAGCGTGTTTGATGATCACACAGGCGGGGCTGTCAAAGCTGCGGACGGCTTCCCAGGCAGCGTCGCTGTCGGCGATGTTGTTGTAGGAAAGTTCTTTGCCGTGCAGCTGGTGGTAGCCGGCCAAAAGTCCCGGTGCAACATTTCTTTCACGATAGAAGGCGGCTTCCTGGTGAGGATTTTCGCCGTAACGCATGTCCTGCACCTTGACCCACTGACGAGTCAGGCTTTCCGGGAACTTCGTACGTGTAGAGACGTCGTTGCCCTTCATGCTGGTCAGGTAGTTGGAAATCATGGCGTCATAGTGAGCGGTATGAACGAACACTTTCTTTGCCAGTTCCAGTCTGGTTTCAGGAGAAACGTTGCCCTTTTCTTTGATTTCTTCGATGACTTTTCTGTAGTCGCCGGGAGAAACAATAACGGTGACGCTTTCATGGTTCTTCGCAGCAGCGCGAATCATAGTGGGGCCGCCGATATCAATGTTTTCGATGGCGTTTTCGAAGGTGCAGTTCGGGTTGGCGATGGCCTGTTCGAACGGATACAGGTTCACTGCAACGATGTCGATGGGATCAATTTCAAACTGCTTCAACGCTTCCATATGTTCCGCAACGGGGCGGCGGGCAAGAATGCCGGCATGGATCTTCGGGTTCAGTGTTTTGACTCTTCCGTCGAGCATTTCCGGGAAGCCGGTGTAGTCGGCAACCTCTTGTACGGGAATGCCTGCCTGAGCGATGAGTTTTGCAGTTCCGCCGGTGGACAGAATGTGGTATCCGAGTTCTGTCAGGGCTTTTGCAAATTCAACGACGCCGGATTTATCCGAGCAGCTGATCAGCGCTTGTTTTTTCATGTTGTGCATTTCGTTAGAAACTTCCGTTGAGATTAAGTTTGAACCCGCCCGTTTCCCGCTTCCGGAGCGTTTTCTGTCGCGCTGCCGGGCCGCAGAATTCGAGCATTGCGTAAAAGCTAATCGAGATTATCCCGTAAGAGAAGCTCGACATTTTTTTCTAGTTGAATCGGATCCGTAACGGAGTACAAATCCGTCAATAGAGTCGGACATAAGTCTAAACGTTTAAAGTAGCCGCTGAGGTGTTTGCGGATTGTCTTTAGACCTTTTTCCTTCTCGTAAAAAGAAAAGTGTAACTGTAAGTGTTCGCCAATAGTTTCAATAAGTTGGCTCTTGCTCGGCGCCTGCGGAATTCTGCCGTCGAGTTTGTCATTTATCTGCGAAAAAATCCAAGGGTTTCCGATAGCCGCACGCCCGATCATGATGCCGTCGGCACCTGTCTGCGCAAGTACCGCTTCAGCCTTTTCTACGCTGTCAATATCGCCGTTGGCAATAACCGGGATATCGACCGACGCCTTCACTTCGGCGATCCTCTGGTAGTCAACTTCGCCTTTGAAACCTTGTTCTCGGGTACGGCCGTGGAGCACGAGCATTTTGATTCCGGCCTCTTGAGCGATTGCCGCAATGTTTAGCGCATTGATGTGCTCCGCATCCCAGCCGAGACGGTATTTGAGCGTCACGGGCACATCTACCGCTTCAGTCAGCGCCTTCAGCAATTTTTCTACGAGCGCCTCATCTTTTAACAGCGCCGAGCCGCACTCTACCGAACAAACTTTTTTCGCCGGACATCCGCAGTTGAAATCCACGATTTGTGCACCGCACTGAACCGCATAGCGGGCGGTGTCGGCCAAATCGACCGGATCGGAACCGAGCAGCTGGATCGCACGGGGATAGCTTTCACTTCCCAGGGAAAATCTTTCTTGCGACTTTCTCGACTCGCGCAAGTGTTTCTGCGAGGCAACCATTTCGGCCACGGCATAAGCCGCACCCAGCTTACGGCAAATTTGACGAAAAGGAAGATCGGTAAAACCTGCCAGCGGTGCTAAGAACACGCGTCCGGGAATTTCCACATTCCCGACTTGTACTGTTGCGCCGCTCATGAAATATCCGTCTCGTTAAAGAAGCAGCCCATTGATTCGCATTTTGCAAGCTCTTCGGGAGTGCCGACATTCGCCCAGGGGCCTTTGTAGATCTCGCCGCTGACTAATTGCTGATCGACAAATTGGTACAGCCAAGGGAAGAGCTTGGAAAACTCCGGCTTTTCTCCTGCGAAGATTTTCGGCGAGAAGACCGCAATATTCCCGTAGGTGTACTTCTTATCGGCTCTATTGATAAGACCGTCTTTGAGATCCATGTCACCGTCATGAAAAGAAGGATTGGGCACCAATACTAAGTGTCCGATGATTTCTCCTTTTCTGATTCGGTCGGCAGCCTTTTCCAGGGAGGCGTAATCAAAGGCCGTGACGATGTCTCCGGAAACCACAACAAAGGGTTCTTGCCCGTCGCTGAGCAAAGGAAGTGCTTTGACAATACCGCCTTTGGTTTCCAGCGCATCCGAGATCGAAGTACCCTCCTGAGAAATGGTCACCCTCATTCCCTCGACCGGATGTTCTGCAAAGTGCGAAGGATAGAGTTCTGCGTAATGGGCGGTATTAACTACCGCCTCGCGGATGCCGCCCTTTTTCAGACGATCAAGCTGCCAATCGACCATTGAGCGGCCCCACAGCTTGATCAGCGGTTTGGAATTATGCGCCGTGAGTTCGCGCATGCGTTTGCCTCTGCCGGCGCACAACACAATCGCCTTCAATCAGACACTCCCTAGAAAGAGTATCCGACGGTCTCTTCGATGCCGGAGATTTGGTTAATGAAACGAGACAACGGTCTTAACGCATCAAAGCGGGAGGCAGTCTTTTGAACGTAATTCAGGAATCGCGGCGTATCACCGAGATATTTCGTTTTTCCGTCGCGGTAATTGAGGCGGGCAAAGATACCCAAAACCTTGAGGTGACGCTGGAGAACCATCCATTCGACGTCTTCCCAGAACACGCCGAAGTCTGCCGGGACCGGGATGCCTTCTTTGCGGGCTTTATCCCAATAGCGAATGGTCCAATCTAAAACCTGAGCTTCGCTCCAGGAGATAAAGGCGTCTCGGCACAAGCAGGCAATGTCATAGCTGACCGGACCGTATACAGCGTCTTGGAAATCAATAACTCCGGGATTGTCCTTTTCTTCGAGCATCAAATTACGCGGCATGTAGTCTCGATGTACGTATACAAAGGACTGAGCAAGATTCTTTTTGATGATGAGATCAAACATCTTGTCGAACATGCTGCGCATCTGCGGCGTAATTTCCATATTCAGATGGCGTTTCACATACCACTCGGGGAAAAGTTCGAGTTCACGGCGAAGCAGTTCTTCGGAGTACTCAGGCAAGACACCCGGTTTGCTGTTCTTCTGGAGTTTGACAAGTGCGGTAGTGGCGTCATCCATTAGTCTAGAGGCGTTGTCCTCCGAAAGGACATCCAGATAAGTTTGAGTTCCCAAGTCTGACAGCAGCAGAAAACCTTGCTCTACGTCCTGAGCAAAGATTTTCGGAACGTTGATACCTTGTTTGGCAAACAGATCGTCGACAAAAATAAAAGGTTTGACGTTGCCGGTTTCGCCGGGAGAGTCCATGACGATGTAAGTCGTTCCGTCTCCGTCAATACGGAAATAGCTCCTAAAACCTGCGTCCGAAGATGCCGGGCGAAGCGTCTTCAGATTCAGCCCGAAAGACCCTCCGATTTTTTCCAGCCACTGCTTTAAGCAAACTTCACGCTCTGTCATTGTTTCTCTCCATCATCCGTTGATCGGAAAGAATATGCAGGTCCATTAAGCCTTTATAATCTTTCCACCTAATAGCGTGCAATTTTAATGTCTAGTTTTTCAATTCGTCGAAAAAGACCCATGGAAGCTTTTCGAGCCCTACCCGTTTTTGTGGCTGTGACTTTAGCTATGCCCTTGCTCGTCTCGGCGGCCGAGCGCGATCAAGATTCCGAAACGGCTACCCGACCTGAGTACGGACTGAAGCTGAACGCGGCACGCCGCTTAGACGAGAGTGCGCCTTCGGAAGAAGGCGATGCCCCGACTTATCTGACGGCGTTCGAAATGATCGGAACGCCCAACGAGAAAATCGAACTTATTGACAGCGCCGAGGTTCGGCGCGGCGGATCCGTACTTCGCGGCGACACCATCACCTATACGTTCGCCAACGACGAGGTTTATTCCAACGGAAACGCCTTAGTTGCCAGAAACGGTACGATTTTCAAGGGACCTGAGCTCACTTACCACCTCGATGCGGAAACCGGCGAAATGCCGAACGCAACGTTCCGATATCTGCCGACTCAGATGAGAGGCACATCCGACAAGATCGAACTTCTCGGCGAAGGCAAAGCCAAGATGTGCAATGCCATGGTCACAACCTGCCGCGAAGGTGAAGAAGCTTGGTGGATTAAAGCCTCTGACATTGATTACGACGAACTCGACGGATCTGCCGTCGGCAGGAACGCACGTCTGTACGTCGGCGGTATCCCGGTCTTTGCCTCGCCTTATTTCAGCTTCCCGGTCGGATCCGAGCGCAAGACGGGCTTTTTAACGCCGAGATTCGGCATGAGCTCCACGCTCGGCGTGAATATGGAAGTTCCGTTCTATTGGAACATTGCGCCGAACTACGACTACACGCTGACATTGAAGCCCATGTCTAAGCGCGGAGTGCTCTTCGGCAACGAATTCCGTTACCTGCAGCCGACTTTCTCCGGCCAGGTAGACTACAACGTCATCTTTAAAGATAAAGAAACGCACGAACGGCGCTACGGCGTAGCCTGGAAACATTATCAGCGTATCGGCGATGTTTCTCTCGGCGTCGATTACCAGAAGGTCTCCGATAACGATTACCTATCGGATTTCTCGACGACCATTCGTGAGTCCAGTGAAAACATCCTCAACCAGAACTTCTGGCTGAGCTACGGACAGACTTATTGGAGTACGTCTATCGGTGTCTACAAGAATCAGACGCTTCGCCCGAACAGAAACTGGGTTGAGAAGCCCTACGAAAAGGAACCGGAATTTAACCTCAGCGGTTACGTTGCAGATTTTCACGGTGCGGTCCTTGATTCTCGTTTGACGGCAACCCGCTTCCGCCGCGGCATCTCGACCTATAACGGTTTGCGAGGAACCAGCGGCGACGGTAACCGAACCTTATGGAACACCTCGATTTCCTATCCGCTGATGGGTTCTTATTGGTTCATCACGCCGAAGATCACGTACTCGCTCACGCACTACAACGATATCAAGCACGCCAGAGCCGAGATTGATAAATCTTCTACCCGCTCACTCCCGATCTATTCTCTTGATACAGGCTTGATCTTCGAGAGAAATTCGATGGTCTTCGGACGGGAAACCGAACAGACGCTGGAACCGCGTTTGTTCTACGCCTACATTCCTTATCGGAATCAGCGGCACATGCCGAACTTCGACAGCTCTTCGGCCGACTTGAACTTCGCCGAACTGTTTACGCCGAACAAATACACCGGTTATGACCGAATTGCGAACACCAACCAGCTGTCTGCGGTTTTGACAACGCGTTATATTGACTCCGGCACCGGCAAAGAATGGTTCTCCGCGACCGTTGGCCAGCGCTACTACTTCACGGATGAAAAGGTCGATCTTTATTGGTCCAATCCCGGCAAAACAAAGAACCGCAGTGATGTGTTGGCCGCATCTCAGTTCTCCTTGTTTGAAGGCTGGCGCTTGGAAGGCGCGATCCAGTACTCAACGGAATGGTCCAGAATCTCGAAGACAAGCGCAGGTATCCGCTATAACCCGCGTGATTTCTCAACGGTTGCCTTGTACTATCGCTACAACTACAACCCCAACGACACGCGGGATGCCTTCTATAACACCAACATCAAGCAGATCGACTTTTCGTTCCAGTGGCCGATCATGAAAGACCTCTACGGTCTCGGAAGGTACAATTATTCATTCAGAGACAAAAAAGTGGTTGACTCCCTCATGGGCCTCGAATATCGTGCGGGGTGTTGGATTCTTCGCGGCGCCGTACAGCGTTACATCCGAAGTGAAGGAAGATCGACAACGAACTTCTTCTTAGAACTTGAACTCGTCGGATTAGGCACCGTCGGATCGAGTCCGATCCAGGCCTTAAGCGAAGGCATTACCGGCTACAAACCGGTCGGGCCGAAACCTGTTGAAGTCGGCCGATATGATTACTACGAATAAAACTATGAAACTGACTCATCTTTACGCAGTATGTGCCTGCGCCCTCCTCTCCCTCGGCGCTGCCAATGCAGACAATGCGTACGCTCAGAAAGCGCAGGCTAAGAAAGAAGCGGCTGCGGCTCAGAAGAACGCACCCGTTCCGGTCGACCGTATCGCTGCTGTTGTCAACCATGATGTGATTACGGAGATTCAGCTGCAGCAGAGAATTCATCAAGTCGCACTGAATCTCCGCAGAAGAAACATTGCGCTGCCGCCGATGGAAAACCTTCGCGACCAGACGCTCGACCGCATGATTCTTGAACGTATCATCGAACAGAAAGCCCGCGATACCGGTATCCGTATCGATGACAACATGCTTAACGGCGCGATCGAACAGATTGCGACCAATAACGGTCTGACGGTTCCTCAGCTCGAAAAGAAACTGGCAGCCGACGGTATTTCCGTTCCGAGCTTCAAGAGCGAGATTCGTAGCGAACTGATTACCCAGCGCCTCCGTGAAAGAGATGTGGACGACAAGATCCAGATCCCGGAAAGTGAAATCGACCAGTATCTGAAAGACCAGAGCGGCCCCGGCAAACGCATGGAATATCGTTTGTCCCGCATCGTGATCAGCTTCCCGGAGAATCCCACCAAAGCAGAAGTGGAAGCTGCTCAGAGAACCGCTTCCCGTGCGCTTGAGCAGGCTCAGAGAGGCGCGGATTTCAGCCAGCTTGCTGCCAGATACTCCGTCACGCCTGAAGCCATGGAAGGCGGCGTCATGGGCTGGGTTCCTGCCGGAAAACTTCCTCCCTTTGTTGTGCAGGCGCTTCAGAATCACAAAGCCGGAGACATCATTCCTCTCCAGGCAGGAAACTCTTTCCAGATTCTCAAACTGACGGGCGTCCGCGATCCCGGTGAACAAGCTCAGCAAGGCGTTCGTCAGACGCATGTTCGCCACATCATGATGCGTCCCTCGAACGTGACCCCTGAAAAAGTCGTGATTCAGCGTTTAAACGAGATCAAGTCCCGCCTGGATAAAGGTGACGGAGACTTCCAGACGCTGGCCCGTCTGCATTCTGCAGACCCGTCCGGTACTCGAGGCGGAGACCTCGGCTGGCTCTATCCGGGCGACGTTCCTCCGGAAATGGAACAGCAGCTCGACAAGCTGAGCGTCGGTGAAATCAGCGAACCGATCCGCACGCCTTACGGCTGGCATATCTTCCAAGTGCTCGACCGCAGAACAAAGAGCGGCATTAACGAGCGCCAGCGTGAACAAGCCAGAGAGGCGCTACGTGAGCAGAAACTCGGCGACGCCGTCCTCGACTGGGAACGACGTCTGCGTTCGGAAGCCTATGTTGAGAAGCGAATCAACAAACCGACCGAATAACATCGTAAAGTCGAAAACGCTTAGGCCTCCTAAGCGTTTTTTCATGGAAACAGAAAATGGCTGAAGTACTCAAGCACCACAAAGCGCGCAAACGTTTCGGACAGAACTTTCTAAACGACGACTTCTGGATCAACAAAATTGCCGAGGCTGTCGATCCGAAAGAAGGTCAAAAAATCATTGAAATCGGACCGGGACAGGCCGCTTTAACTAAGGAATTAATTGCCGGCGCCAAACACATCTACTGTGTTGAGATTGACCGCGATCTCGCCGCTTGGCTGCGAACCAAATTCACACCTGAGCAATTAACCGTGCTTGAAGCCGACGCACTGAAATTCGACTGGAGAGACTTTGCCGCGGAAGAAAAGATTCGCGTAGTAGGCAACCTGCCCTACAACATCTCCTCCCCGCTCCTCTTCAAGCTCTCCGAAATCAGCGACCGCGTCGTAGACCAGCATTTCATGCTTCAGAAGGAAGTAGTCGACCGAATGGTCGCCGCTCCGGGAACAAAAGCTTACGGACGGCTTTCCGTCATGCTTCAAAGAAAGTACCGCATGGTAAAGCTCTTTGACGTGCCGCCGGAGGCCTTCACACCTGCGCCCAAGGTCATGTCTTCCGTGGTCCGCATGATCCCCGTTCAAAATCCGGCAGAAGTTGATGAAGAGACGTTCCATCAGGTTGTCGCGGCGTCTTTTGCTATGCGCCGTAAAACGTTGAAGAACAATTTCTCTAAGTGGATTTCCCCTGAAATGATGGAGGAGGCAGGAATTAAACCGGAGCAGCGCGCCGAAAGCGTGCCTCTTGAAAATTTCATTCGCCTTGCTCGCTTGGTTCATGCGGCAGGCATTTCGATTGTGCTCCCGGGCCAGGTTCAGCCAGACTAGAGAAACCCAAGCGTTCTTGAATGCAGCATTGCCTTAGCCCGCTTGTAATCGGGGCAATGCAGTTCAACCAACTGCCAGAAGCGTGCGGAATGATTCATCTCCGTCAGATGGGCCGCCTCATGCGTATAAAGATATTCCCTCTCGGCCTTCGTTACGAACACCGCATTCCAGTGAATACGAATGTGTCCCCGGCTGCTGCAGCTTCCCCAACGCGTTTTAGCTGACGTCAAAAAGAACTTTCGATAGGGATATCTAAATGGCCCCATCTGCGCGAGCTTCTGTTCAAATTCTTCCTGCAGGGCCGTAAGGGCCCACTTTTTGAGCGTCTTAACAAGAACTTCGAGAAACTGCTCTCGGCTGATGTTCGCGTCCCTTATCCACAGCACAACTTCATCGTCGAAGACGCCGGACTCTTTGCGTACACCCGACACTCGTACCTTTCTTTTGACGTCCAGCAAGACGATTTCTTGTTCGGAAAACAGTTTTTCAAAGAAAGCTCGATTGGAATCTTCCTTCCCTAAGCTTTTCTGCCGCTTCTTCTGAATCCATGCCTGCTGTGAGAGGACCCAGCCCATCACCTTTTCCCGTGAGCTGCGTGTCGGATACTTCACCAGCAGCTGCTCTGAGTTCGGCATTGAAATTGAAATGCTCTTGCGTTTCCCGGGCTGCCAAATGATTTGTATTTCCGCACCGTCTGCCAGCCGAATCGTGCTCACAGCCTTAGCCGGAGCCGGTTCTTTTTCTGCGGACGGAGAGCTGAGGCGCATCTTCTCCAGGAATTGAATAACTTTGCCCGCAGATTTCTGCAACTCAAGTTCCACTTCGAAGTCTGTGAGTCTCGTCGGACAGCGGACAACCAGAGTACCGCTTTCATAGGCGATTTGAGTGTTTTTGCGACGGCCGCTGCGGATAATGCGGTATCGGACGGGATAACTCCCTTCTAAAAGGGAACTGTGGACAAACTCAGAATCCTGTTGAGACAAACGCGCCGAAACATCCGGATAGGCCAAGGACGCCGCTTCAAAAAATTTAAAGTACGGCAGAAATTTCTTTTTTTGAAGTTTCAGCGCCCACTTAATTTGGAGCACCGAGGGGTAGCCTTTGGTGATATAAATGACACCTTCGGGTCCGGCGGTAATTTGTTCTTCCTGTCCTCCAAGTCGAATATGAACCCGCCGAACTTTGTCGGGATAGACGATTTCAGCCTCTGACGGAGATCCGTCTAAATAAAAATTGGTGATCTTTGGAAATATACGACCTAAAACCATTCAGCCTTTTATTTGTAATATTTAGGAGAAATTCGCTTCATCTCGCCTTCAATTTCGCTGCGGACTTCTTCATTAAGTTCGTGCGGAGTTTTCCCTTCGGGGCTGATCGGATCGCCGAACACTACTTTAATCACACCGGGATACAGAAGGAAGGAATGCTTCGGCCAGCATTCACCGGAATTCAAAGCAATCGGAACAATCGGAGCATTAGTAGCAATCGCCAAGCGAACGCCTCCGGTTTTATATTTAACGGAAGCGCCGGGTGCTGTACGCGTACCTTCAGGGAAGAGCACCAAAGCCCAGCCGTGCGCAAAAAAGTCCGGAACTTCGCGCTTCATGCGTTCAAAAGCAGTGCGTCCTTCGGATCTGTCCACGCTGAACATTCCTAAGGAGGCCAAGCCCCAGCCGAAGATCGGCAGGCGATGCAGTTCGCGTTTGTAGATATAACTCAATCGTCTCGGCACTAAGGCAAAAAAGGCGAGCGTCTCCCATCCCGATTGATGCTTAGAAAGCAAAATCACAGGACCGGTCGCCGGAACCTTATCCATGCCCGTTATCTCATAGCGAACACCGCAGATCGTACGCATTAAGCTGATCACTGTCCGGCACCATTTTTTTACGATGGCGTAACGACCTTCTTTCGAAGTAAACGGAATACAAACGAAAAGAACGATGCCGTAGCAGATGATAGTGATACAAAAGAGGAACCAAAAAATCAGGGCACGAAGCCAGAGCATAAGTTTCATAGCTATTGTTCGAAAAGGCCGCTCTGTGAGCGGCCTTTTGATCGGAAAGTTAAGAGGCTAAACACGAAAGTTTGGCGACTTGATTCATCGCTTTATGAAGCTCGTTGAGCAGTGTTAAGCGATTTCTTCTCAAGGCCTCGTCTTCGGCGTTCACCATCACTTTATCGAAGAACGCATCCACCGGTGCTTTCAGCGGAGCCAGGCTGCGAAGTTCATCTTCATAGCGGCCGGCCTTATAGTCAGCTTCAAGTTTGGGTTCCAGCGTACGAATGACTTCATACAGATCCTTCTCTTCTTTTTCTGTCAGGAGAGCCGGATCAACGGCGTCTGCCAGCGGCAGCGTGTTCTTCTTGAGGATGTTCTCAATACGTTTGTTAGCAGCTGCCAAAGATTCGGCTTCCGGCAGACTCATAAAGTCATGAACGGCCTTCAGGCGTTTCGGAACGTCCGCGAGGATAGCGGGTTCGGAACCGATCACGGATTCAACTTCATGAGCTGTAAAGCCTTGGTCCTTCTGCATGACGCGCAGGCGGTCGTGGAAGAACTGTTTGAGTTCTTCCGTGGCATCTTTAACGCCCGGCACCACAGACTCTTCTTCCGTACCGATAGCAATCAGATTGTCTAAAGAGAGAGGAAGTTCTTTTTCGATCAGCATGCGAAGAATGCCGAGTGCGTGTCTGCGCAGAGCGAACGGATCTTTTTCTCCGGTCGGCAGCTGTCCGATGCCGAAGAGGCCGGTTAGTGTCTCGATCTTATCGGCCAGCGCAACGGCCAGGCTTTCGGGTGTGGACGGAAGCTCGTCACCGGCATAACGAGGCTGGTAGTGCTCGCGGATAGCAAGAGCGACTTTGTCGTCTTCCTTATCGTGATGAGCGTAGTACTCACCCATAATGCCCTGCAGTTCGGGGAACTCTCCGACCATCAAAGTACGCAGATCGGCTTTTGCCAGCTTAGCTGCGCGGCGGGCCAGTGCGGGATCGGCACCGATCTGCTCAGCAATGCGAGAGGCGATCTTCTGAACGCGCTCGCTTCTTTCAAGCTGAGTACCGAGCTTGTTGTGGTAGACCACATGGGTCAAGCCGGGGACGCGGGATTCAAGTGTCTGGAGACGATCTTGATCATAGAAGAACTTCGCATCGGCCAAACGAGCGCGAACAACGCGGGCGTTGCCGGAACGAATCGCTTCGCCGCCGTCTTTGGCTTCGATCTGTGAAACCAGCAGGAAGCGGTTCATCAGTTTCTTGTTCTGATCCTTCAGCGCAAAGTATTTCTGATTCTGCTGCATCGTCAGAATCAGGCACTCGGCGGGGACCGTGAGGAATTCTTCGTCAAAGCCGGATTCGTAAACGATGGGCCATTCTGTCAAAGCGGTGACTTCATTAACGAGATCATCGGGCATGATGATTTCGGCGTGAAGTTTTTCAGCGGCAGACTTGAGCGCTCCGACCATCTTGTTCTTTCTCTCTTCGAAAGAAGCGACGATCTTGCCTTCTTTTTCCATCTGCTCGGCATACTTTTCTGCCTCTTTGATGGAAATCGGTTCATGGACGTGGAAACGGTGTCCCATCGTTTCACGGCCGGCTTTCAAGCCGAACAGTTCAACGGGAACAATTTCCTTGTCGAACAAGGCAACGAGATGCTTAACCGGGCGCACGAATTCAACGGTCTTGCCGTTTTCGAGCTGATAGCTCATCACTTTTGGAATCGGCAGACGGCGCACGGCGTGATCCAGAGCGATCTGCAAGCCGTCTTTTAAAGAAACACCGGCCTTAGTGCCTTCATATACCAGCTGATCCTGCTTGCCGTCATTGACGACTTTCAGCTCGGAAGGCTCGCACTCGATGCCGAGTGCCTTCATTTTTTTGCTTAGAGCCCGGGTAGCTTTGCCTTCAGCGTCCAGACCGACTTTTACCGGCACCAGTTTCTGACGGAAAGGTTTGTCGGGGGCCACTTCGGAGACATCCGAAATCAGAGCGGCGATACGGCGAGGAGAACCGTAAGCGGTAACCTGTGCGTTCGGAAGAGCTAAACCCTGCTCTTTAAGGCTGGAAGCCAGTTCTTTGGCAAATGCCTTGGATAAGTTGTCCAGTGCCTTCGGCGGCAGCTCTTCTGTTTGAATTTCAATCAATAATGAAGCCATTTTTCTAACCTCTTTATTCTTTTTTCTGGCACATCGGGAAGCCGAGGCGTTCACGAGAGTCGTAGTAACTTTGAGCAACGGCTCGGGAAATTTGACGAATGCGGCCGATATAAGCGGCACGTTCCGTCACACTGATGGCACCGCGTGCGTCGAGGAGGTTAAACGTGTGTCCGGCTTTTAGAACCATTTCATAGGCCGGAAGAGCAAGGTTCAGATCCATCAGGCGCTTGGCCTCGCTCTCGAAGTAGTCGAACTGCTTGAGAAGTTTTTCGGGGTCGCTCGCCTCGAAGTTGTAGTGGCTCTGCTCGACTTCGTTCTGATGGAAGACGTCACCGTAAGTGAGAATGTGTTCGCCGGAAGCGTCCTGCCACTTTGTGTAGACGAGATCGAAAACGTTGTCGCAGTTCTGAAGATACATCGTCAGACGTTCAAGACCGTAAGTGATTTCTCCGGTAATCGGCTTGCATTCCAGACCGCCGACCTGCTGGAAGTATGTAAACTGGGTGACTTCCATACCGTTCATCCAAACTTCCCAGCCTAAGCCCCAGGCGCCGAGAGTCGGGTTCTCCCAGTTGTCTTCGACAAAACGAATATCATTGACTTCGGTATCAATACCCAGCGCTCTCAAGGAGCCGAGGTAGCGGTCAACAATGTCGGTCGGAGCCGGTTTAAGAACCACCTGAAACTGGTGATGCTGATGCAAACGATTGGGGTTCTCGCCATAACGGGCGTCTTTCGGTCTTCTGGACGGCTGCACATACGCAGCTCTCCAAGGTTCAGGGCCTAAGGCTCTGAGAAATGTTGCGGTATGAGAGGTGCCGGCACCGACTTCAATGTCGATCGGCTGAAGCAAGGCGCAGCCCTGCCCGTTCCAATACTGCTGTAGACGCAGAATAACTTCCTGAAATGTAAGCATAATTTCGAACTTTTTTCTTCTCAGCAATGCTGAATTGAGAATAATCTTTTTATTTTAGCGGGAGACGGTGTCTTTTTCTGAACAACAGGGCAAGGATTGCACTGATAAGCAGCAAAACCATGGCTCCGAGCCAAGGAAGCGCCCCGAGCTTAACAAACGGCGTCGGTTCTCCCTGTGCCGCAGCCACTTCAACATCGAGCTTGCCCGGCTTCATGGCAGGAAGCTCGGCGGCGACTTCTCCTTTGCTTGTGACATAAGCCGTCATGCCGGTGTTGGTTGCGCGGATGACCGGTCGAGCAAATTCCATCGCACGCATCCTTGAAATATTGAGATGCTGAGGCAGCGCATGAGTATCTCCGAACCAGCCGAGGTTGGAGAGATTCACCAGAAGATTCGGAGCCTTACCGCCCTGCCACCACTCTCTGATTTCCGATGCAAAGAGATCTTCGTAACAAAGAAGCGGTGCGGCGGACACGCCGTCAATCTCGAAAGTTTTTTGGTCAGCCGACCCCTGCAGCAAGTCTCCCATTGGGATCTGCAGCATGTCGATAAACCACCTGAATCCGGCAGGAACGTACTCTCCGAAAGGAACCAAGTGCTTTTTGGTGTAAGACTGGACGATCTTTTCATGCTCGACCAGAACGGCCGTGTTGCGGTATCCGTCTTCTCCGCGCAAAAAGCCGCCGAACATCAAAGCGGCGTTGCCATTGGTGACGTGCGTAAATTTCCTCCAGATTTCCGGTTTCAGCTGCTGAAGCGGTATCGGAAAAATAGTTTCGGGCAAAACGATCAGTCCGCTTTCCGGCACCGGTTTTTCATTCATCAGCCGGACGTAACGCTCGAAGCTCGTGAGGCTGCCCATCGGAGAGAATTTTTCGTCCTGAGCAATCCCGCCTTGAACTAAACGGACGGAAAGCGTTTTGTACGGTTCACTCCAGCGAATGTCGGTCAGAGCAAATGCAAGAGAAAAAACGACCAGAAGTCCGGCACAGGAAACGGCAATGCCTTTGAGATTTTTACGCTCCAGCAGGAGGAGCGCCGCACATCCGGAAATAAAGGCAGCCAAGAAATTTATACCGTCTGCGCCGCAGATCGGAGCAAATGCAGAGAGGGAGCCGTCGACATGGGCGTAGGACACCGCGCTCCAGGGAAAGCCTGAAAAAAGCACGCCTCTGAGCCACTCCGTCAGCCCCCATGCGGCCGGCGCAATAGCCAAAAGCATGAGACCGGCACTCGAGCCGCGCTTCATGGACCATGCACAGAGCGCGCCGACAGCCGCCGGATAAAGAGCTAGGTAACAAGAGAAAATGAAGACAACGAAGGCGGCAAAGACCGGCGGCTGGTAGCCGTAGTCATGAACGGACACGTATAGCCAGGCAAGAGAAGTGACAAACCAGCCGATGCCAAAGAAAAGACCGGCGAGGAATCCTGCCTTAGCGGTGCGGAGGCCCGCAAAAATAAAAAACAGGACGGCTAAAGCCGCCAGCTGCAGCCACTCATTTGCCGGCGCCAGAGAATACCCTTGCGCAATGCCGGCAAATAGGGCGATTAAGAACGGAAGGAACTTCTTCACGTTATTGAGCGGTTATTAGGCTTTCGCCGGTTGCTGCTCTGTCTGCTCCGGCTCCAGCTTCTCAACCGTGAGCATCTTGACCTGACGAGCCAATGCCTTCGTCACGACAAATCGGAAACCCTGCAGGACAACGGACTCTCCGACCTGAGGAACGTGTTCCAGTTCATCGCTCACGAGGCCGCCCACACTTTCAAAGCGGTCATCAGAGAAATGTGTTCCGAACACGCGGTTGAATTCGTTGATATGAGTACTTGCCTTGACACGCCAGCGAGATCCGCCGATTGCGACGATGTCGGAAGCATCGTTAACAACGTCATACTCGTCGTCAATCTCTCCGACAATCTCTTCCAAGACGTCTTCAATCGTAATCAGACCGGAAACCGAACCGAATTCATCAACCACTAAAGCCATGTGGTTGCGTTTGAGACGGAATTCTTTCAGAAGGACATCGGCCGGTTTGCTTTCAGGCACGAACACGGCCTGTCTTAAATGCTGACGAATCTCGTACTCAGGATTGATGAAAAGGCGCAGCAAGTCTTTTGCCAGAAGAATTCCAAGAACGTTGTCTTTATCTCCGTCAATGACGGGAAAACGAGAGTGACCCGCTGCGATGACTTGTTTGATCCAATCCTGAGAGTTCTCGGAAATGTCGATCACAATCATCTGTGTCCGAGGAACCATCAAATCCTCTGCGCGCAGACTGTTGACGCGCATGACACCTTCAATCATGTGCATGCCG
The DNA here is from genome assembly GCF_057870745.1 of Parasutterella sp. Lineage (NCBI taxonomy): Bacteria > Pseudomonadati > Pseudomonadota > Betaproteobacteria > Burkholderiales > Sutterellaceae > Parasutterella > Parasutterella sp. Next base: position 44,998 of record NZ_DBMALT010000005.1, read on the forward strand.
TCGTCTGTCAGAAGTTTTCTGTCGTGGGCAATATGAAGATCATCAAGGAGTTCTTTTTGAGTCTCAGGCGCGTCATCATGAAAAAATCGATCCGACAGCTTCTCAAAAAAATTCTTCTCTTTGGGTTCGTCAGTCTTGTGGTCCGCCATTTCTAAGTACAGATTTCGCTAAATTGATGAACCTAAGCCAGCGGCTGAGGCGTGTAGTTTCTGTCAGGATACGGAACATCAAAGCCCAGATCAACTAAAACGTCGGTTTCTCTCTGCTCCATAACCTCGGCTTCTTCGTCGTTCATGTGGTCATAGCCCTGCGCATGTAAGGTGCCGTGAACGAGAAGATGCGCCATGTGCTCTTCCAAGGTTTTATTTTGATCCTTGGATTCTTTTTCGAGCACGGGCACACAGATTACCAGGTCGGCCTCCACGACAGGCTCAACCTGATAATCGAATGTCAAAACGTTGGTGGCGTAATCCTTACCCCGGTATGTTTTGTTGAGCTCTCTGCCCTCTTCTTCTTCAACGAAACGGACGGTAATTTGTGCGTCGTTTTCCAAAGCTCGGCTGATCCAGCGCTGAATTTTGCTTCTGGACGGAAGCTGGGGAAAATGAGCAAGATTTTGAACGGAAAGGCTCAAAACATGGGGTTTACGCATGTTGGTATTCTCTCTTCTCGGCTTTTTGGTAGGCCTCAACAATACGAGCAACAAGGGGATGACGAACCACGTCGACCGAAGTGAAATAAGTCATAGAGACTCCTCGAACATCTTGAAGAATGTGCGAGGCTTCGATCAGCCCGCTTCTCTGACCTCTCGGCAAGTCGATCTGGGAGGCGTCTCCCGTAATGACTGCTTTGGAGCCGAAGCCGATACGCGTCAGAAACATTTTCATCTGTTCCGGAGTTGTATTTTGGGCTTCGTCAAGAATAACAAAAGAAGCATTCAAAGTACGGCCGCGCATGTAGGCTAAAGGCGCAATTTCAATTTTCTGCTTTTCAAGCAGGCGCTGTGTCTTTTCCGTGCCCAGCAAATCGAACAAAGCGTCATAGAGCGGGCGCAGGTAAGGGTCAACCTTCTGACTCAAATCTCCGGGAAGAAAACCTAACTTTTCTCCCGCTTCAACCGCCGGACGGGTCAATACGATTCTTTCGACCTCGCCTTTTTCAAATGCACTGACAGCGGCCGCAACGGCTAAGTAGGTCTTGCCGGTGCCGGCCGGTCCGATACCGAAGGAAACGTCGTGGGAAAGGATGTTGCGAATATAAGTCCGCTGCATCGGCGTGCGTCCCTGAAGTCCCTTACGGTTGGTGCGAAGCTCGGGAACAGGCTCTTCTGCAGCCAGCTCTTCAGCAGGCGCATTTTGACCCACAAGATAGAGCTGAATATCTTCTGCCGTCAGCTCATCACTTTTGCGCTCAGCGATGGCAGCCAAGTCCGTCAAAGCTTGAATGGCTTTGCGGCAATTTGCCTGTGTTCCCTTAATTCCGAAAGACGCGCCGCGGCGGGAAATTTCCACGTTAAGGAAATTTTCCAGCTGGGCCAAATTCGAATCCAACGGTCCGACCAAACTGGACAGATCACTGTTGTTGATCTGAAGATCTAAGCTTAGAGATGTCTGATCGGATTTCGTTTTAGCTTCAGTCATTTAAACTAATTCCCCTCCCAGGGTGTGCGGATAAACCTCATTAATTTTGAGGTTAACCATCTGACCGATTAAGTTTTCGGGCCCATTAAAGGTAACGATACGATTGTTATCCGTACGGGCAGAGAGCTTTCCTTCGCCCTTCTTCGCTTCTCCGACAACCAGGCAGCGCTGTACGCTTCCGACCATGGACTGCGAAATTTCCTGGGCATGCTGCGTGTTCAGCGCCTGAAGTCTCTGAAGTCTTTCGAGCTTGACGGACTGAGGTGTGTCATCGGGCAGCTCAGCGGCAGGAGTACCGGGGCGCTTGGAGTACACGAAAGAGAAACTGGCATCAAACTTGATCTCTTTGATGAGATTCATTGTTTTTTCAAAATCTTCTTCCGTTTCGTTCGGGAATCCGACAATGAAGTCCGTTGCAATGCTGATGTCCGGACGAATCGCACGAAGCTTGCGAATGATGGACTTGTACTCAAGGATCGTATAACCGCGTTTCATGCCGGCCAAGACGCGGTCGCTCCCGGCTTGAACAGGCAGGTGGACGTGGTTGGCCAGAATCGGGATCTTGCGATAAGCCTCGATCAGACGATTTGTAAATTCTTTCGGGTGAGACGTTGTGTAGCGGATTCTCTCAATGCCGTCGATTTCTGCCACATATTCAAGCAGCAGGGCAAAGTCGACGATTTCGCCGTCAGGACCTTCTCCGCGATAAGCGTTAACGTTCTGTCCCAGCAAAGTGACTTCCTTTACGCCCTGAGCAGCAAGCTGCGCGATTTCAACGAGGACGTCTTCGACGGGACGAGAGAACTCTTCACCGCGTGTATAAGGCACGACACAGTAGGAGCAGTACTTGCTGCAGCCTTCCATAATGGAAACGAATGCTGTAGCTGCATCGGCATGCGGAGTCGGCAGATGGTCAAATTTTTCGATTTCCGGGAAACTGATATCGACCTGAGGACGATGCTCTTTTTCGTTCTTTTCCAAGAGTTCCGGAAGACGATGGAGGGTCTGCGGTCCGAAGACCACGTCGACGTAGGGAGCACGGCGAACGATGTTGCCGCCTTCCTGGCTGGCGACACAGCCGCCCACAGCAATCTTAAGATTCGGCTTTGTCTTTTTCAGTTCTCTGACTCGTCCGAGGTCGGAAAATACTTTTTCCTGAGCCTTTTCTCGAATAGAGCATGTATTAAAAACAACTAAATCGGCTTCGTTGATGTCGTCGGTTACCTCGTAACCGGCTGCTGCCTTAGCAATATCTGCGATCTTGCCGGAATCATATTCATTCATCTGGCAGCCAAAAGTCTTCAAGTAAATTTTTTTCGCGTTCACGGTTTATGTCCGGTGGCGGTTAATACAAACTTTCAAAAACTGAAAGTCACTCAAAAAGAACAATGCTCCCGCATAAGGGAGCGCATCTCCCGAAATTAAAGATTTCGCTTTTCTCCGGGAATACGGTAAATCGGTGCTTTCACACTGAATGTTTCACGATGACGCCCCAGCCGTCTTGCGGTCAGAGCGCCGCCCCAAAGGCAGGCGGTATCCAGCGGGAAAACATTAGGCACATCGGTCACGGGGCCGAGTGTGGACCAGTGTCCGAAGGCAACAGGCGTCTTTGCCGTTTTGCGGCCGGGAAACTTAAACCAGGGAATGTATTCAACAGGCGTATCGGCAGGAGACAGTTTCTGTTTGAAATCCATCGTACCGTCAGCGTTGAGATAACGAGTACGCGTCAGCACGTTGACCACAGCGCGCAAACGATCTTTGCCGCGAAGATCCGGGCTCCACTGCTGCTTGCCGAAGAGTTCTCCGATCTGGCTCAATCCTTTGTCGGAGCGGATAAATTTTTCGACTCTGGAAGCCTGCTTCAGTGTTTCTTCAACAGACCAGGACCAGTGGGTCGCCGCATGGACGCATAAAAAACCGTGATCAACCAGCGCCAAGGGTCGGTTTCTCAGCCATTGAATGATGTCCTCGCAATCCGGTGCGTTGAGAATTTCAGAAATCGTATCTTCCGGCGACATCGCTCTCTGACCGGCATAAACGGCTAAAAGATGGAACTCGTGGTTCCCGAGCAGACACTCAGCGCGGTCTCCCATACGCATGACGGTACGGATGGTTTCAAGAGATTTCGGGCCGCGGTTGACGATATCGCCAATAAAAACCAAACGGCTTTTGTTCGGGATCTGTTGGAGAAGCTGTTCCAGGGTATCAAAACACCCGTGGACGTCGCCTATGGCATAGGTTTTCATAGCGGGCCTACCACATGAAAATGCCCGGAAGCTTTAGTAGCTCCCGGGCGGAATCTTGGTGGCGAATCACGGACTCGAACCGCGGACACAAGGATTATGATTCCTCTGCTCTAACCGACTGAGCTAATTCGCCATCTGACGACCAAGTCATCAGGGAAGTTGAATATTACACAGCTATTTCAATCTGTGCAAGTTCATCAACCCATAAACAGGTGTAATAGTTTGTAAATCAATACCACTGAGCATAGAAATGGTGCACAGGACCGTGGCCTTTTCCGATTTGAAGTTCATCTGCGTGAATGATCGCCTGCGTGATGTAACGCTTGGCTTCTCTGGCTGCCATCGGAATATCCGTAGAAGACGGAAGCAGAGTTGCCAGAGCAGAAGACAGCGCACAGCCGGTGCCGTGTGTGTTCTTTGTCATCGTTCTTTCGGCACGGTAGCGAATCATGTGGCGGCCGTCGTAAAGCAAGTCTTCAGAGTAATCCACGCCTTCCATATGACCGCCTTTGAGATAGACCCAGCCGTGACAGCCTTTGAGTTTCCAAAGGTCATTAGCAGCCGCTTCCATCTGCTCATCGTCCGTAATGTCGACAGATTCAAGCAGTCGAGCAGCCTCGGGCAAATTAGGCGTTATCACGGTAGCCAGCGGAAGAAGTTCGTCGCGCAGTGTGGCTACGGCATCGTCGGTAAGCAGCGCATCACCGCTCTTTGCGACCATAACCGGGTCCAGAACGATGTAGCGAGGATTCCAATAACGCAGGCGTTCGGCAACACCCTTAATGAGATTTGAGTCAAACAGCATTCCGATTTTGACAGAATCAATGCGGACGTCTTCGAAAAGAACATCAATCTGCTTTTTGACAAAATCTGTCGGAATGGGAATCACGCCGAAAACGCCTTGCGTATTCTGTGCGGTTGCAGCGGTCACGACACCCGTTGCATATCCGCCCAACGAACTAATCGTTTTGACGTCTGCCAGGAGACCGGCGCCGCCCGAAGGGTCAATGCCGGCAATGGAAAGTACATTAGGATGCTTGATCTGCATTCGTATCACCTTTCAACAACATATCGATAACTTGGATTGTCCGCTCGGTAGCTCCGCGCTGCTCCTGCGCAAACTTCGCGGCTTTCTCTCCGATTTCGGCTCGTTTTGCAGGATCGCTAAGCACTTCGTCGGCAATTCGCAAAGCTTCCGTGAAACCGGCAGCACGAAGCAGAGCCCCCTCGGACTCAGCCTTTTTCACAATAAAGTCAAAATTAAAGATGCTCGGACCCACAATCACGGGAAGCCCGATGGCGCAAGGCTCAATCACACTTTGACAGCCGTAATTCTCGAAACTGCCGCCCATGATGACAAGCGAAGAAAGTGCATAGTAAAAGCCCATCTCGCCCATACTGTCACCTAAGACAATCTGAGGACCCTGCTTGGACAGCACAGTCTTCCAATCTCGGATTTGCGAGCGCTTGATGTAAGTAAAACCGCTCTTTTCGATAAGTTTGGCAACTTCTTCGAATCGCTGCGGATGACGCGGAACAATCAGAATCAGACGGTCCTCTAGAACGCCTGCAGCCTGCGCTTTCTTCAGCGCTTCCAAGAATTTCTGTTCTTCGCCTTCTCGGGAACTGGCCAGGCAGATGATGTCTCGTTCGGCATACTTCAAAATTTCCCGACCCGTCCTCAGCTGAATCGCGTTGGGCGTGAAATCAAATTTCAAGTTGCCTAGAACCTTCACATCGTGAGCACCGGCCGCCTTAAGACGCTCGGCGTCTTCTTCATATTGCGCCAGCGCCATCGTCAGACGTCCGAAAGCATCCTTGATCAGCGAACCGGCTTTTTGGCCTTGCTTAAAGGATTTTTCAGAGAGGCGCCCGTTGACCAAGACGGTCGGGATCCCCAACTTCTTGGTGAAGTACGTGAGGTTCGGCCAGACTTCCGTCTCCATCAGCAGGCAGAGGTCCGGCTGAGTAGCTTTCAAAAACTTTTTGACTGCCCTCGGCGTGTCGTAAGGCAAATAACACTGAGCAATTCGGTTTCCGAATTTCTGAGCGAATTTAGCCCCGACCTCACGACCCGTCGGCGTCATATGCGTATAAAGAATTTCGGTGTTGGGCCAGCGTTTAAGGATCGACTCGACCAAAGAAAATGTGGCTCGGGTCTCTCCGACGGAAACCGCATGTATCCAAATCCGGGTTCTTCCTTTAGTTCGCGGCGGATAGTGAGCCGTCCCGAATCGCTCGGACCAATGCTCCAGGTACTGCGGCTGTTTTCGCGAACGCTTATATAAATAGAGCATGGCTGCCGGCACCGCGGCGTAAAGCAAACCACTGTAAATCGGACGGGGAAGAATCATTCAATTACCTTTTCATAAGCGCTAAGCACTTCCTGAACTTGAGGACAGCATCCTACTCCGCCGAGAGCTTTCTTTTTGCCCTCTCCGACCAACGGAACCAGTTCGATCGGGTAGTCTCGAAAAATCCCGACGGTCGGCCGCCCCATTGCTGCGGACAGATGCGTCATACCGGTGTCCAAACCGATCACGGCGTCAGCAGAGGAAATCTTTTCCATCAGCTGTCCGATCGGCATACGCTCGGGAACCTCGGCAGCTGCGCCGAGTCTTGCCTGAATGCGCAGAACTCGCTCTTTTTCTTCCGGAGAGCCCCAGGGGAGCACGACCTTCTTGCCTCGGCGAATGAGTTCGCCTCCGAGTTCAATCCATTTTTCTTCAGGCCAAAGTTTCGTCTCGCGGCTAGTATTGCAGAAAAAGAAAACGCTGCCTGCAGATTCCGGAGAACCTTCAAACTGAAAGTTAAATTGAGGTTTTGTTGAACCGAGATCGTAGCCCAGACTTTTAGCCGCCAGTTCACGACAGCGGTCAACCGCGGATTTCTGCCGATCGACCGAAGACTTAACGGAATAAAGAATCGTAGCCAAAGGCTCCTTCCCCGAACGGCGATCGTATCCGGCCACAGGCGCATTTGTCCATGAAGCCAAGACCGCGCTTTTAATCAGTCCTTGAAGATCAATGACTAAATCGTAGTGTTTGCCGCGAAGCTTCTCGCGAAGAGCCTTGATCTGATCTCGTGTCGACTTTTCAAAAATTCGTTTTTTCCATTTTCTTACCGAGCACTCGATGACCTCGGCAACGCCCGCGACATGCCTGGGAATATCGGCAAACGAATCTTCGACCAGCCAGTCGATTTCGGCATCGGAAATAAAACGTTTGATATCCTCGACGACAGGGACGGCATGGACGACGTCCCCCATCGAAGTCGTTTTAACGATCAATATTCGCATTCGCTGCAAATTAGAACGGAAGTTTTGCTTCAGGTGCGACTTTCAAAATCTCTTCTTTGAAGCGATTCTGGATACGGGCCAAGGCTTCAGGCGTGTCTGCCTCAAAACGCAGAACAACTACGGGTGTGGTGTTGGATGGACGAGCCAGAGCAAAACCGTCCTTCCATTCAACACGAATACCGTCAATCGTAATAATGTCCTGAGCATCCTCAAACTTGGCATTTTCCTTCAAACGCTCGACCAGTTTGACGTTTTCACCTTCTTCGGTCGGAATCTGCAGTTCAGGAGTCGAGACTGCATTCGGGAGTGCTTTGAGAGGAACATTCGCATCGGCGCTTCGGGTCAAAATTTCCAACAAGCGGGTGGACGCGTAGACACCGTCATCAAAGCCGGGCCAGCGGTCATGGAAGAAAATGTGACCGCTCATTTCTCCGGCAAAGTCAGCATTGACTTCTTTCATCTTCGCCTTAATCAGCGAGTGACCGGTACGCGACATCACGCAGACGCCGCCGCGGGATTCGACGTACGGACGAATGTTGCGAGTGCATTTGACGTCATGAACAATAACTGCGCCGGGTTTATGAGCAAGAATGTCGCCGGCAAAGAGCATTGCCTGACGGTCCGGGAAAATGACTTCACCGTCCTTAGTCACAACACCCAAGCGGTCACCGTCGCCGTCATAGGCAATACCGATTTCGGCATCGCCTTCACGCAGAGCTTCCTTTATGTCTTCCAAATTTTCCAGTTTGGAGGGATCCGGATGATGATTCGGGAAGTGTCCGTCCACATTCGTAAACAAACCTTGTACTTCGACGCCGAGACGAGTCAGCAGGTCAACCGCCAAGGGGCCGGCAATACCGTTGCCCGCATCGACAACTGCCTTAATCGGTCGGGAAAGTTTGACGTCGGAAAGAATCTTTTCCATATAAGCAGGTACGACATCAACCTGTTCATAAGGCCCTTCTTTTTCAGCGGTGTAGAGTTCGTTGTTAACGATCATCTCGTAAATGTGCTGAATGGCAGGGCCGTAGAGCGTCTCATCCGCAAGCATCATCTTCAAACCGTTGTAGTCAGGAGGATTGTGGCTTCCGGTGACGGCAACGCCGCTTCCTGTTTTAAGGTAGACCGTACTGAAATAGAGCACCGGGGTCGGAACCGCACCGATGTCATAAACGCCGACTCCGGCCTTACGGATGCCTTTCATTAAAGCAGCCTGCAGACGAGGACCGCTCAGACGACCGTCTCTGCCCACACAGATGTGAGAAACATTTTTCTTTTGGGCCAGTGTGCCCAGTGCCATGCCGACTTTTTCGCAGACCTCTTCGGTCAGCGTCTTATCAACTATTCCGCGAATGTCATAAGCCTTAAAAATTGAACGGGAAATCGTTTCAGCCATCGTTTTCATCCAAAGAAAGAATAGTTACCGATTTTAACGGCTTTAGCGTCCGATGAACTACCGCAAAATGATGGCGGTAAAATTTGGAGAACATTCAATTGGGTCTTTAAAATGAACATTCTCAAACCCTCCATGGAGGCCATTCGCAACGCCTCTGTTCTTGTTGTCGGGGATGCGATGCTGGATCGATACTGGTTCGGCGATGCTTCCCGCATTTCTCCGGAAGCGCCCGTTCCCGTCGTTAAGGTAACCCGTACAGAAGACCGTCTCGGAGGCGCAGCCAACGTGGCTCGCAACTCAGCCAGCTTAGAAGCCCGTACTTCTCTGCTTGCGATCATCGGCGATGACGAAGCCGGCACCAAAATCATGGACCTCCTTGAGGCCTCCAAAGTTCGTCCGTGCCTTTACCGCGCTGAAAATTTCACTACAACACTCAAACTTCGTATTCTTGCGCGCAACCAGCAGATGCTGAGAACTGATTTTGAATCCTCCGTCGCAGGAACAGTCCTTGATCAGCACTCTCACCGCTTCACCTCTCTGCTGCCTGATCATGATGTCGTCATTCTTTCCGATTACGGCAAGGGCGGTTTGGACCGCATCGAAAATATGATCCAAGAGGGCCGCACTTTCGGCCGTCCGATCCTGATCGATCCGAAGGGAGACGACTACTCCCGATATAAAGACGCCACGGTGATCACGCCTAACCGCAACGAATTGGCCCAAGTTGTCGGAAAATGGAACAGTGAAGCCGACCTTTTCAACCGCGCACAAAACCTGCGAAAAGAATTAAATTTGGAGAAAATCCTTCTGACGCGAAGCGAAGAAGGCATGACCTTATTTGATGACGACGGTGCTTGGACCGTCCCCGCGCACGCCCGTGAGGTCTACGATGTGTCCGGCGCCGGTGATACGGTCATTTCCGTACTCGGTGTGATGCTCTCGGCCGGCTGCGACTGGCACACTGCCGTTTACATCGCCAACCAGGCCGGCGGCATCGTCGTCGGCAAACTCGGTACCGCAACTGTTACCCCGGAAGAACTCTTTAATACGCTTTAACTTGAGGAACTAGGAATGAGCTTTATTGTTACCGGTGCTGCCGGCTTTATCGGCGCCAATATCGTCAAAGGTCTCAACAACAGAGGCTGCAATGATGTCATCGCTGTCGACAACCTCACTCAGGCAGACAAGTTTGTCAATTTGGCCGACCACCACATCATCGATTATTTCGATAAGGTCGACTTCATTGAAAAAGTTAAAGCCCGCAAGATCGCAAAGCCCGAAGCCATTTTCCACGAAGGCGCCTGCTCCGACACCATGGAGCACAACGGCCACTACATGATGGAAAACAACTACCGCTATACGCTCGAGCTTTTCCGCTGGTGCCAGGAAGAAAAGATCCCCTTCATCTATGCTTCATCAGCCGCAACTTATGGCGCTTCCAATGTCTTTAAAGAAGACATTCGCTACGAAAAACCTTTGAACGTTTACGGTTATTCCAAATATCTGTTCGATCAGGTTCTGCGTAAAGAAATGCAGAAGGGTCTTACGGCTCCTGTCGCCGGACTTCGCTACTTCAATGTTTACGGTCCGCATGAACAGCACAAAGGCCGCATGGCTTCCGTGGCATACCACCAGTTCCACCAGTTCCGTAAGGACGGAAAGGTCAAACTTTTCGAGGGCTGCTTAGGTTATACAAACGGCGCCCAGATGCGTGACTTCGTTTACGTGGACGATGTCGTCGATGTGAACTTCTTCTGCTTAGATAAGTCCGTTTCCGGTATCTACAATTGCGGCACCGGAAAGGCTCAGCAGTTTAATGACGTCGCGCTGACCGTTGTTAATACACTGCGTGAACAGGAAGGCAAAGCCGCCTTGTCGCTTACCGAGGCTGTCAATCAGGGCTTCATCGAATACATTCCGTTCCCCGAAGCATTGGTCGGCAAGTATCAAGCCTATACACAGGCGGACCTCACTGAGCTCAGAAAAGCCGGATGCGAAGTTAAGTTTAAGAGCGTCCAGGAAGGTACCCGCCTCTACATGCTCGAACTTCTTAAAAAATTCGCATGAGATTTTGCTTTACCTTCACACCTCGGTTCAGCAGCGCGGTAAAAGCCGCGTTTCTGGATCGAGACGGCGTCATCAATGTCGACTACGCCTATGTCCACAGGCGGGAAAATTTCCATTTCATTCCCGGCGCGCTTGAGGGCGCTGCCGAGCTTGTCCGAAAAGGCTATCAGCCGGTTATCGTGACAAACCAGAGCGGCATCGGACGCGGCAAATACAGTATTGAAGAGTTTCGCGAGCTGAGCTTTTGGCTTGCCGGTGTTTTCGAGCGGCACAACGCTCCGCTCTCGGCCCTGTATTTTTGCCCTCACCATCCGACGCATGCTTTTGCTCCTTACCTGAAAGACTGCGATTGTCGAAAACCCAACCCCGGGATGCTGCTTCAAGCCGCGCAGGATCTCAATATTAACCTGACGCAAAGCGTTCTCATCGGTGATAAACCTTCCGACATACAAGCCGCCAAAGCCGCCGGCCTCTCCGAGGCTGTTTTAGTTCAGTCTGACGGCACAAAACCTTTAACCGAGTGCACCGTTCCGCACTTACAAGCGAAAGACCTTCTCGCCGCCGCTAAATTACTATGAGTCAGCATCTTCCTCCTCCTTCTTTCGAGAAAAAGATTGTTCCCTTCGAAGAGCTCGAAGAATTCGTAAGCAAGCTCCCGCATCCGATCGTCCTGACGAACGGCGTCTTTGACATCCTGCACCGCGGTCATGTGACTTACCTGGCACAAGCCGCTTCTCTAGGTGCCAGCTTGGTCGTCGCCGTCAACAGTGACGAATCCGTGCGGATGCTCGGCAAAGGACCGGACCGTCCGATTAATTCGGAAAACGACAGAGCCGCTGTCCTTGCCGCATTGGAAAGTACTGCCTGTGTTGTGATTTTCAAAGATAAGGTTCCGCTAGAAGTTGTAAAAAAAGTCCGCCCCGACATTTACGTCAAGGGCGGAGATTATGAGATCTCTCAGCTTCCTGAAGCCGAGATCGTTCACTCATACGGCGGAAAAGTTGTGACGGTCGCTTTTGACTACGACCGCAGCACAACCAAACTCCTCAATAAGGTCAGATCTAAATAATTCTGTAGCCTTCTTTACGGGCGTAGTGAACGGTTGCGTTCAGGAAGCCTTGTTTGGAGCCGCAGTCAAAGCGCTCTCCGTCGTACTTGCAGGCGATCGTTTTGCCTTTAGGAATTTCACGGGCGATCGCATCGGTCAGCTGGATTTCTCCTCCGGCACCGCGGTCGATCTTGCGAAGACTGTCAAAGATTTCAGGTTCAAGAACATAGCGTCCGATCACTGCCATGGTCGAGGGTGCAACCTGAGGATCAGGTTTCTCAACAATAGAGCGGATCGTCGGACACTTCTCGTGTTCACCGTTAACTTCGACAATACCGTATTGTTTGGTCAGTTCACGAGGAACGGTTTGTACAGCAAGTACGTTGCCGCCGTCATTCTCTTCACGGGCCTTGATCAGCTGGGCAATCGCAGGCTGTTTGGCATCAATCAGGTCATCAGCCAGTAAAACGGCAAACGGCTCTTCCCCGACAACGGGCTGTGCGCAGAGAACTGCGTGTCCCAGGCCAAGCGGTTCAGGCTGACGGATAAAAATGAAATTAATTCCGGGCGGCACAACTGCTTTCAATGTAGCCAAAAGGGCATTCTTATTTTTGCTCTTTAAGTCGCGCTCAAGCTCGGGCGCGCTGTCAAAGTGGTCTTCAATGGCGCGTTTATGGCGGCCGGTAATGAAGATCATATCTGTAATACCGGCAGCTGCTGCCTCTTCAACTGCGTACTGGATCAAAGGTTTATCCACCACGGGAAGCATCTCTTTCGGCATCGCTTTCGTTGCGGGAAGGAAACGAGTGCCGAGTCCGGCAACCGGGAATACTGCTTTTCTAACAGGTTTCATTTTCGTCATTTGAGTACAAAACACTACTGCGGTAAGTTTAATCGTCTTCTCAAAAAATTCGAACCTTAGCCGTTTGCGATCGCTTTGGCCAAAGCCTCCGCCGCATTCGCATCGTTAGCTATATATTCGTCGCCCCAGATTTCTTGGAGCTTAGCTCTCATACGTTCCTCACAAATCTTTGCGACTTCGTGGCGCGTGAGATCTTTTGTGTTGGTAATCGGTTCCAAAAAGTGAACAACCACTTCGACGTCTTCCATCGTGACGACATTCCACAAGGAACCGAACAAAGTGACATCGCCGGAAAAAGCAGCCTGCTTAGTCGGCTTTCCTTTGTTTTTGTAGGAAAGAATCACGGGCTGGACCGTTGCTCCGATCTCACAGGCCGGCGCAATAAAGTTGGCTTTAATCGGCAGAAGTTCATTGCCGAAAGTTGTGGTACCTTCGGCGAAAATCGTGACAGCTTCGCAGTTGCAAAGCGCACCGCGAATGTCATCGTTGATGCGCAAAATCGCACGCTTACTTGAGCGATTGATAAAAAGCGTTCCGATCTGCTGAGCGATCAACCCGAAAATCGGCCACTTCGCAATTTCGGTCTTCGCGATAAAGCGACTAGGAAGCTGGGAGTCCAAAGAGAAGATGTCCAGCCAAGAAACATGGTTGCTCAAAACCAGACAGGCCGGAGGTGTATCTGTCAGACCGCATTCATGCAGCAGCTCGGGTACATGGCCTTCATAACTGCAGCGAACCCCGGCAAGCTTCAGCACCTGAGTCGGATAATAGCGAAGCATCCTGCCTTTTTCTTTGCGGTCTACGCGTTTAAACCGCGTATACGCCTGAAAAAGACAAACGAAGGTATAACAAATGACTCGGCTGAACCGCCAAATGCCTTTAATGGTTTTCATTTTTATCTCCGGGAACTTTGTTCAGCCATTGGTCAAGAATAATCGCAGCGGCCTCATCGTCGATGGGCTCGTCGTCATCGGCATCATGATAGCTTTCAGCCTCTACCGAGCTGTAGCGCTCGTCTTCCCGAACCACGGGAATCCCGTACCGGCCTTCCACTTGATTAGCGAAACGTTCGCAGATCGGCGTCATGTCATTCGGTTTGCCGTCTTTATGACGAGGTACACCGACTACAACAGCGGCAGGCTGCCACTCCGAGAGCACCTGTGTAATTTCTGCCCATTTCTGATCATTCTTTTTCCAGTGAATGATTCTCAGAGGGCGTGCAGACTTGGTCAATAAATTTCCGACGGCGACGCCGATCCTTTTTAAACCGTAATCAAAAGCAATGACAATCGAATCTTCCGACAGTCTTTCCAGTGCAGATTGCTGAGACATCTTATTTAAGTAACGAAAAAGGGGCCGAAACTTGTCCTGAGAACGCCCCTGAAAAGCCCTATTCTAATTCTCAAGAGGCTTTTTCTTTTCCTTTCTAAAAGCGAAAAGCCTTAATTAGGCTCCTTGTCGCCTAAAATTCGCTCATATACGTGAGGAGAAAAAACAATGGTTGAGTTCAGTGCGACGCTCTCAGACGCTCTCGCTCCGGTAACACTCATTTCCGGTGTGGGTTTGCTGCTGGTGTCCATGTCTGCGCGCTATTGCCATGCCACAAGCCGAATCCGTCAGCTGCTGGCTGAACGAAAAGAAGAATCCGAAGATTTCCATGAAGAAATCGACCAGTCCATCGACCTGATTTACAAGCGTGCCAGCCTTCTTAAAACCGGCATCCTGACATTGATGATCTCGGCCGCTTTCAGCAGTCTGCAGGTTTTGGTGATCGTAATCGAACGCCTCTTCAGCCTGGACTTATCTCTGATGAAATCAACAATGCTGCTGGCCTCCGTGATCTTCATCGTCATCTCAAGCTGTATTTACGTCAGTGAAGTTCAGGTTTCGGTAAAAGCGCTCGGCTTAACCGTCCACCATCACAACAGACCGCAATAGGAGAACAAAAATGCTTTCTTACGCGGTAACGCTTTCCGATGCTTTGACGCCGATCACTTTGATTTCCGGCGTCGGCCTGCTGCTTTTGGCTATGACAGCCCGCTACAACTACACCACCGACCGAGTGCGCGCTTTGCTTAAAGAGCGTCGTCAAAAAGCGCCGGTGATTGATCCCGTCCTTGAAAAAGCCATTCGACTCACTTACGAGCGCAGCCACTTATTGAAGAACGCAATTCTGGCAGTGACGACTTCTGCTGCCTTCTCCGGTATTCTCGTTTTGGTGACGATCCTTGAACACCTTCTAGAGCTGAAGATGGAAGTTTGGAAATCCACGATGCTCCTGACCGCTGTCGTCTTCATTGTCGTCTCTACCATTTTCTTTGTGCTGGAAGTCCAAATTTCTCTGAAGACCATCCGCACCTCCATTCGCGTCGCGAGAGGCTCATAGTGGTGCAGTTCCGCTGATTATTTCCTCCAAAAAGGCGATGATGGAACCATCGTCATTGGAGGAAAATATGACACAAAATTACGCAAACAATCGTGTGGTAAATGAACTGCTGATGCCTCTTAAGAAGCGCAGCGGTGCAATGATCGGCTGGGGTATCTTCTGTATCGTCCTCGGTACGATCGGTTTATTTGCGCCTATCGCATTCTCGGTCGGCGTCACGATCTTTATTGGTGCAATGCTTTTGGTTTCCGGTGCAACCGGCTTAGCCCTTTTCTGGAAAGCAGAAGGCTGGGGTGCAAGAACCGCCGCCATTGTCCTTGCCCTTCTGACCGCTTTAACCGGCCTGCTTCTGATGTTCTATCCGATTGCCGGAACTGAAACACTCACACTCTTCCTGGCCTCTTACTTCATCGCCATCGGCTTAGTTAAATGCTGGGCCGCTCTGTCCAATACGGATGCAAAAGGCTGGGGACTGATGCTCTTCTCCGCCATCGTTTCTTTACTGTTGGGCGGCTGCCTCTGGTGGGGTTGGCCTCAGAGCGCTACATGGATTTTCGGCATCTTCGTTGCAATCGAACTGATCTTCGACGGATGGACCGCCCTTATGTTCGGTCTTGAAGTCAGAGCTCTTCCGGACGACGATAACGACAATAAGTAATTTGCAGCATCTAGAGATCTAAAATCCCGCTTTGCAGCTTCGCAGAGCGGGATTTTTATTTGCTCGGGCTCAGGACATCCGGCCGAGCACGGATGTCCTCACGGGTTATTCAGTTAAGTCTTTTCCGGCTTCTTTCTGAACATCAGCTGTCAGCTGGTCAAGCATGCGATCAGAGAACTTCTCGAGACGTTCGATCTGATCAGCGCTGTCGAGTTTCAGGAGGTCATCCAAAGAAGATTCCTGAACCGGATAGCTGTACTGCACGCGGATGCCCTGGATCGTGTCGTCGAGCGTGAAAGAGCTCAGGCGTTCAGACAAGCCCTGCGGCAGAATAACCGGCAGTGTTTCTCTTCTCATCGGCGCTTCGGAAGCCGGCAAAATCGGCATCGGAGTTTCCGACAAGTCTTTGAGCATTTCGAAGATATGGGCGAACGGCACGGAGATGTTGAGCATCATTACGTCGCGTTCCAGATGAATATATTCTTTACCTTCGATTGTCTCCGAGGACGGAACGCCGGAAGGAATAAGACCGGTTTCTCCGATGGACTGCGTCATGCAAAGTGCAATGTCGGATGTCCAGTCCGGAGCTTTGCCGATTTCGTAATAGACGTCCTGTTCCATCAAGTTTGCGATGGCGTAGAAGCCATAAGTAGGATTCTTCTCGGCGATACTCTTTAAGATCGACTGAGCATGACGAAGATTCTTAATCATGACCGGGAAGCTGATAACACGGAAAATTCCGTCAGGAGCAGCAAAATAGGTCGGCAGTCTTTTATCCCCGACCAGCCAAGTCAGATGGTACATCTCTTCGGCTTTTTTCTTTGCGAGCTGGTCCCACATGGAAGGAAAGCCATTTTCGTAAAGCATGGCAAAGACTTGAATCAGCGGAGTGGTATCGGACTGCTCCGTCGCGCTGCCCTCTTCGCCTTCCCAAACCTGAGTGGCTGTGTAGCGATGAGTCTTAGCACCCCAATTCAGCGTGATTTTGGCTTTTTGCTGAGCGTCCGACCATTCCGCTCTCCAGCCCTCAGCAGTCAGCAGAAATGTCCCTTCGTTCAGCGGTCCGAAAACCAAATACGGAGGAAGATCCGCCGGTGACTTCACCGCTTCCGGTTTGAAAGCACCCCAGTTAAAGGCACTTCTCGATGGAGAAGGCGCATTGACTAATGCAATCTGAAAAAGCTCGCCTAAGTTCTTATCGTCAAAAGGCTCTTGAGAAGCCTGTTTTTCTGTCTGATCTAACATACGCAAAATCCTTCCGTTTCATTTCTTTATGTTCGGCAGAGTGTACACCGAGAAAAAATAATGACCTGTCATTCAAGACCGCTTTAAGCTCCGAAAAAAGAAGGCCCCCGAAGGAGCCCTCAATTCAAAACCGACAAAAAATTAACCTACCCAGAAGCGAGCGTTTTGGAAGATTCTCGCCCACGGCGTCACGTTCTTCAGCAGCGGTGAGCGCCAGGACATTTGGGTTGCACGCCAGCTGCGTTCGGGGTGCGGCATCATAATCGTCGCGCGTCCGTCTGCTGTCGTAAATGCCGTCTTACCGCCGTGAGAGCCGTTCGGATTGAGCGGATAGACTTCGGTCGGCATCTGTTTAGAGTCGACATAGCAGGCGGCGCAGATTGCCTCAGCCTCATCTAACGGATTCGCCCAATAAGCACGTCCTTCGCCGTGAGAGTTCACGATCGGGAGTGTGGCACCGGTCATATCCGTAAAGAAGATAGACGGGGACTCAAGGATTTTGACATTGACCAAACGAGCTTCGAACTGCTCAGAGAGGTTGCGAACGAAAGCAGGCCAATGATCAGCACCGGGGATAAGATCCTTGAGCTGAGAAATCATCTGGCAGCCGTTGCAGACGCCCAACGTAAACGTTGTCGGCGTTTCGAAGAAGCGGCGGAACGAGCTCTGCAGTTTGGCGTTGTGCAGAATGGTCTTCGCCCATCCGCCGCCGGCGCCTAACACGTCACCGTAGGAGAAGCCGCCGCAAGCTGCCAAACCCACAAAGTCGGCAAGCTTGGCTCTGCCTTCGAGAAGGTCGGTCATATGAACGTCTACGGCATCAAAACCTGCCTGCAGGAAGGCGCTGGCCATCTCGTTCTGGCTGTTAACGCCCTGTTCTCTCAGGATCGCAACCTTCGGACGAACACCGGTATTGATAAAAGGAGCCGCCAGGTTTTCTTCCGGATCAAAGCCCATCGTCAGCACTAAGCCGCCGTTGTGCTTATCGGAGATGAGCTCGTACTCGCTGTCAACGCATTCGGGATTGTCACGCATTCTGGCAATCTGCCAGCTGACTTCATTCCAAGCTTTCTGCAGGTCGACGCGATCTTCCGAAAGAACGCATTTGCCTTCAAGATAAATATTGAGGTGATCGTCCTGAGTCAGGTTGCCCAGATACTTGAGCGACCAGCCCATGCCGGCAGCTTCAAAGTCTCTTTCCACTTCGGCAGCGCGTCCGCGAGCGACCTGAATGACCGCGCCGAGCTCTTCATTGAACAATGCCTGGTTAAGCGTACGGTCTTTGCTCACAAGCGCATCGGCCACAATTTCTACGCCGACATGGCTAGCAAACATCATTTCGCAGAGGGCTGCAGCCAAACCGCCGTCGCTTCTGTCGTGATAAGCGAGAATCGCGCCTTTGGCGGATAAGGAACGAATCAGCTCAAGGAACTTTTTCAGCTCTTTGGGGTCTTCCATATCCGGTGTCACGGAATCAAAACGCTGCGTCACTTGAGAGTAAACAGAGCCGCCGAGACGATCTTTGCCGTGTCCGAGGTCAATCAGCAGCAAGGAGCTGTCGCGAACCGATTCAGCAAACATCGGAAGCAGGTTGTTTCGAATGTCATAAACCGGTGCCGCAGCGGAAACCACTAAGGAAACAGGCGAGACCACGGTCTTGGCTTCTCCGGCTTGGTCTTTCCAGGAAGTCTTCATGGAAAGAGAATCTTTACCGACGGGGATGCTGACGCCTAATTCCTGACAGAAACTGCTGGCTGCACTGACTCCGTCATAGAGCGCAGCGTCCTGGCCTTTAACACCGCAGGCACCCATCCAGTTAGCCGACAAGATAATACGGTCGAGGTTTACGTCGGCGCTGACCAGATTCGTCAGAGCTTCGCCAATAGCCATGCGGCTTGCTGCCGCAGCGTTAGAAACGGCAATCGGCGTTTTTTCGCCCATAGCCATTGCTTCGCCCTTGAACTCTTCAAAGGAAACTGCCGTTACAGCAGCATCTGCAACCGGGACCTGCCAAGGACCGACCATCTGATCGCGGACAGTCATGCCGCCGACGGTTCTGTCGCCGATCGTGATCAGGAATTTCTTGCTTCCGACAGTCGGATGAGCCAGAACTTCATATAAAGCTTTGCGCGTATCGACTGCCTTGTCTGTTTCCATCTTCACGGGCTCAGCGTGTTCTGCATCGCGGTGCATCTTCGGCGTTTTGCCGAGCAATACGCTCATAGGCATATCTACTGCAGGTTCTTCGCCCTGTCTGCGCGTGACGACTAACTCGTCATCGGCAGAAATTTCACCGAGCACAGCATATGGGCAGCGTTCACGTTTGCAGTACTGATCGAACTGTTCAAGACGTGCTGGATCGATCGCCAAAGAATATCTTTCCTGCGATTCGTTACACCAAATCTCGAGCGGGCTCATGCCGCTTTCTTCAACCGGGACTTTGTTCAGATCCAGTTTTGCGCCCTTACCGGAAAGGTCTGCCAGTTCGGGCATTGCGTTAGAAAGACCGCCCGCCCCGATATCGTGAATCGCCAGGATCGGATTTTCCTCGCCGGCTTCCCAGCAGCGGTCGATCACTTCCTGTGCGCGGCGTTCCATTTCCGGGTTGCCGCGCTGAACGCTGGCAAAGTCTAAGGATTCACTGTTGGCACCTGCACCCATGGAAGAAGCCGCACCGCCGCCGATACCGATACGCATGCCCGGACCGCCCAGCACCACAAGGAGCGTGCCTGTCGGAAGTCCGAGTTTATGTGTCTGATCGTTGCGGATGTTGCCTAGACCGCCGGCCAGCATAATAGGCTTGTGATAGCCGTAGCGAGTTCCGTCAACGTTGGCTTCGAAAGAGCGGAAGTACCCAAGAATGTTGGGGCGGCCGAATTCGTTGTTAAATGCAGCGCCGCCGAGCGGACCTTCGATCATGATCTCCAGCGGAGAAGCCATGCGGGAGGGCGCCCCGTAGTAAGGAGCGGCCTCAGAAGCCTTACTGACATCTCTGTCATTTTCCCAGGCCTGTTCATGTCCCGGAAGTCGAAGCGCAGAGACGGTAAATCCGGTTAAGCCGGCTTTAGGTCTTGCTCCCCGGCCGGTTGCACCTTCATCTCGAATCTCACCGCCGGAGCCGGTTGAAGCGCCGGGGAACGGGGAGATTGCGGTCGGATGGTTATGCGTCTCGACTTTGAAGACGGAGTGCGTCGGCTCAACGACGGTGGAATAAGAACGGCCGCCGACGGCGTCTTCATTTCCTCGCGGATACATACGGGCCGTATCGCCGCCCTCGAAAATAGCGGCATTGTCGGAATACGCAACAATGGTTCCTTCCGGATGAGCCTTATGCGTTTCGCGGATCATAGAAAAAAGTGACTTGTCTTTCTCTTCTCCGTCGATGGTCCAGCTGGCGTTAAAAATCTTATGGCGGCAGTGCTCGGAGTTGGCCTGAGCAAACATCATGAGCTCAACATCCGTTGGATTGCGGTTCAGCTTGGTAAAGGCATCAATTAAATATTGAATTTCGTCCTCATTCAATGCCAGACCGAGTTCGACATTTGCCTTTTCAAGCGCTTCTCTGCCTTGTCCGACGATATCGATCGACTGCATGTCCTTGCCTTTTGCATCGGCAAACACGATGGCCGGATTCACGTCTGGGCTCACGACACTTTCTGTCATGCGATCATGCAGAACGGCAGCGATTGCTTCGCGTTCTTCGGGCTTGAGGACAGCATTTCCTTTCAGAATCAATTCATAGCAAGTGCCTCGTTCCACTCGAAGCACTTTCTTGAGTCCGCAGTTATGAACGATATCCGTCGCCTTAGAGGCCCAGGGAGAAATCGTTCCCAAACGCGGAATAACCATAAAGCGTTCGGTTGAAGCGGTAACAATTGCTTCCTCTCCGTAGTCGAGGATCGATTCCAGCGTGTGAAACTCTTCAGAGGAAAGAGCGCCGTCTACATTGACAAAATGAATATAGCGGCTGTTGAGAGTAACAACTTCCGGACAGATCTTTTGAATCTTTTTCAAAAGACGTTCCGTCCTAAAGTCGGAAAGTGCACGTGAGGCATCGAGGCGTAACTGTGTCGTATTGCTCATTTTTAAGCTTTGTTCCTGTGGGGGAATTCGCTTCCTCCGGGATTGTGGATCAAGATTGAAAGAGGTTTGGAGTCAGTATTCTAATATTTTCGACCTTGCTTCGGACCATTGGCGAAACGGTTTGCCTCGGTACTGCAGCTTAGGCCAAAAACAACAAATCCCAAGGCTCCGAATACTCAGAATTCCTTGGGATATTTTTTGCATATGTCGGTCTCAATTACGGGATAAGGATGACACGGTAATCGTTGATGTTGGTCCTTGTGGGGCCGGTATCAAGCAAATCACCGAGTTTGCCGAAGAATTCCTCTGCATTATGTTCCTCAAGGTACTGCTGAGGATCTAAGCCCAATTCTTCGGCTCTAGCCATGCTGTCGGGACGCAGAATTGCACCGGCGGCCTCTCCGTTCCCGTCCACACCGTCGGTGTCTGTAGCCATGGCGTAGATAGGCTCACACTTGAGTTCCTGAGCAAGCGCCAGCAGGAACTCTGAGCACGGGCCGCCCTTACCGATGCGTCGGCCGGTCAGCGTTACCGTGCACTCTCCGCCGGATAAAAGCACCACCGGTTTGCGGCGCGGCTTGGAGAGTTCGAGACGAACTTTGCGGGCAACCTGCTGAGCAACCGCTTTTGCTTCACCGGTAATACCGTCGCCGATAATAACCGGACGCATGCCTTTCTCCTTAAAGAAAGCTGCTGCGACTTGCAGACCTTTGAAAGAGTTCGCAATGATCTTATTTTTGACGCCGCGCATTCTCGGATCACCGATTTTAGGAGTCTCGGGAATAATGCCGCGAGCACCGTTGCGCAGGTGATTCAAAATCGAGGGAGGAGCTTCGACATGCGCCTGGCTCAGATACCACAGAGCATCGGCATAAGTGGAGAAGTCTTCGGCACATGGTCCGGAGGCGATATCGGAGGGATTGTCGCCGACGGTGTCCGAAATAATCAGAGAAAGGACTTCGGCACCTTTAGCGCGGGCAGCCAATGCGAGCTGACCGCCTTTCACCTGTGAAACGTGTTTGCGGACAGCATTGATATGGTCGATGGAAGTGCCGGACTTCAGCAAATCCTCCGTCACCTTCCGAATATCTTCAATGGTGACGCCTTCGACAGGAAGAGAAAGAAGACTGGAGCCGCCACCCGAAATCAAGGCAAGCAGCAAGCTGCCCTCTTTCAGATGGTCGAGCTGATCCATCATCTTCTGCGTTGCTTCCAAGTTTGATTTGTCCGGAATCGGATGAGAAGCCTCAAGTACCTGGATCTTATGAGTCTCCTCCGAATGGCCGTGGCGCGTGATCACCACGCCCGTTAAATCTTTTTCCGGCCAAGCCTGCTCCACCGCTGCAGCCATACTGGCGGCAGCCTTTCCTGCACCGACGACAACTACATCTCCTTGGAAGGTTGAAGGGATATGAGGCGGCACAACCTTATGAGGATCTGCGGCATCAATTGCTACATAGAAGGACTCTACGAGGAGCTCTTCAAAACGGTCTTTTTCTTTAGTCAAGGGAACCTCTGCTTTATCATTCTTAGTTTCCTAGATATCGGGCGGTTTTACTAGCGGGGATTTCTATTAATTCTTCCGGCGTTCCTTCAAAAAGGATTGTTCCTCCGTCCTCTCCGCCGCCCGGACCCATATCAATAATCCAATCGGCCGCTCGGATAACATCCAAGTTGTGCTCGATAATCAATAACGTATTCCCCGCATCCTGCAGTTTCTTAAACACCGACAGCAACATCGAAACGTCGTGAAAATGCAATCCGGTCGTCGGCTCATCAAGTACGTACAGTGTTTTCCCCGTTCCCCTCTTGGAAAGTTCATGCGCCAGTTTCACGCGCTGAGCCTCTCCGCCGGAGAGCGTTGTCGCACTTTGTCCTAACTTGATATAACCAAGTCCGACATCTGCGAGGGTCCGCAGTTTTCTCGCAACTGCCGGAACTGCCGAGAAGACCTCCAAGGCTTCATCTACGGTCAGATCCAGCACTTCCGCAATATTTCTTCCTTTGTATTCAACTTCCAACGTTTCACGATTGTAGCGGGTACCACCGCAAACGTCACATGGAACATACATGTCAGGTAAAAAGTTCATTTCGACTTTTACCAGACCTTCGCCTTCGCAGGCCTCACATCGACCGCCTTTGACATTAAAGGAGAAACGTCCTGACCCGTATCCCCTCTCTCTCGCAATCGGAGTTTCCGCAAATAAATCACGAATACCCGCAAGAACGCCGGTATAGGTTGCAGGGTTGGAACGAGGCGTCCGTCCGATGGGACTCTGGTCTACAGCGATGACTTTATCGAAAAACTGGAGACCCGACACTGATTTGTAGGGACAAGGCTGAGTTTGCGCACGGTTCAGAGCATGAGCGGCGATGTTGTAAATTGTCTGGTTCACTAAGGTCGACTTGCCCGAGCCGGACACGCCTGTCACAACGGTCATAAGACTTACGGGCACGGAAACATCTACATTCTTCAGGTTATGGCCCGAAGCGCCTTTGACCTCCAAGAACCGGCCGTCCGGTTTCTTTCGCTCCGTATTTTGGCGAACTTTAAGCCTGCCGCTGAGGTAAGCTCCCGTCAGGGAATTGGGATCGGCTTCGATTTCTTTCGGCGTCCCCGCAGCAATGACTTCTCCGCCGTGCACGCCGGCAGCCGGGCCCATGTCCACAACGTAGTCGGCAGCTCGGATGGTGTCCTCGTCATGCTCTACAACAACCACACTGTTGCCGAGATCTCTCAGCGTTTTCAGCGTGTGAATCAGCTTATCGTTATCACTTTGATGGAGACCGATAGAAGGCTCGTCGAGTACATAAATAACTCCGCTCAGTCTCGAACCGATTTGACCGGCCAATCGAATTCTTTGCGCTTCACCGCCGGAAAGTGTGTCTGCCCGTCGATCCAAGGTGAGATAGCTCAGCCCCACATCAATTAAAAACTTCAGACGAAACAGGATTTCGTCGATGAGCTTTTTACCGATATCCAGAGACGCGCCTTCGAGCTTGAGCGTTCGGAAATAAGTCTCTGCCTTGTCCAACGGAAGCGCCGAAATATCCTGAATGGCTTTTTTGTGCTCTCCCGAACCGATGTAAGTGCTGCGTGCAGCCTCATTAAGTCGGGCGCCGCGACAAGCAGGACAAGTCTGAAGCGAACGCCATTTTTCAAGATCGGCTTTCACTGCAGAACTTTCAGTTGTCTCAAAACGCCGATTCGACATCGGAATAATGCCTTCGAAGGGCTGCTCGCGAGTGATCTTCTCTCCCTTCGGACTGCAAAAGGTCAGCGATATCTTGTCCTTGGTGCCGTACAAAACCATTTCCTGCGCCTCAGGACTCAGTTTTTCCCAAGGCTCATCCAATGAAATATGCTTTGCTTTAGATAAATCCTGAAGCAGCGTGAAGTTGTACGGCTGCGTGCAGCTCCAGCCCTGTATCGCACCGCTTCTTAGGGAGAGCTCGGGAAATTCAACTACTTTATTGATATCCCAGCCGTCGACCTCTCCCATGCCGTTGCAAGTCGGACAACTGCCGGTTGGACTGTTAAATGAGAAAAGTTTAGGCTCGAGCTTGGGAACCGAGTATCCGCAGTAAGGACAGGCATATCGGTCGGAAAAGACTTCTTCTTCATTGTCATCCATATCAAATGCGATGACCTTTCCGTCCGACAGTCTCAAGGCCGCTTCCGCGCCTTCAGCAATACGCTGACGCGAATCTTCTTTGACCCTTAGACGATCAACAACAATATCTAAGGTATGAGCGCCCTCTTCGAGTTTCGGCAGCTCATCAATCGTCACAATTTCGCCGTCAATGCGGAAACGTGTGTAGCCCCGTGCCTGCAAGTCCTCTAACAAAGAGGCGACATTTGAATTTCTGCCCTTTGAAACCGGTGCAATCAGCAGGGTTCGCTTGCCCTGATATTTCAGAAGAATCTTATCGGCAATTTCAGAAACCGGGAGTGCTTTCAGAGGAATATCGTGGTTCGGACAATACGGCACGCCGATGCGGGCAAATAGCAATCGGAGGTAATCATTGATTTCCGTGATCGTTCCTACCGTCGAGCGAGGATTATGACTCGCGCCTTTCTGTTCGATTGAAATGGCGGGAGAAAGCCCTTCGATAAGATCTACGTCCGGCTTTTCCATCAGCTCAAGAAACTGACGGGCATATGAGGAAAGACTCTCGACGTAGCGCCGCTGTCCTTCGGCATAGAGCGTGTCAAATGCTAAGGAACTCTTTCCGGAACCGGAAACGCCGGTAAGGACCACAAGACGGTCCTTGGGAATATCGATATCGATATTCTTTAGGTTATGTGTTCGCGCTCCGCGGATTCGGATTTCTGACATCGGTTTTTCCTTTTGTGTGAGCATATTAGCTAAATTCTTCATGGCTTTCACCTTTACCCACCCGTGGAGCCAACTTTAACGAATACCGCGGAATTCCCTATGGGTGAACGCGAGGATAGATGGCGGTCGAACCGGTGAGGTTCGCGTGATAGGAGCATCTGGTAAGGCGTACCGGTTCCTCACAATCTTCGCGCACGTGAGTGCAGGAGAGTTCATCCTCGTCTGCTCCGTTCGTTTTTCTTCCGGATCGTTAAAATGTGCGGCTCGGTCGGAAAATCAGCCGGCCGCATCTTTTATCTCTTCAAAAGGAAAATCATGGCCTCTGTGAACAAAGTCATCCTTCTCGGTACGCTCGGACGCGATCCTGAAGTCCGTTTCTCTGCTAATCAGCTTCCTATCGCATCTTTAAGTCTGGCGACGTCTTCTTTTAGACGCTCCGCAGAAAGTCAGGACAGAATTGAAGAGACCGAATGGCATCGAGTGACATTGTTCGGACGTCAGGCCGAAATCGCTCAACAGTATCTCCGAAAAGGTTCCCGCGCTTACATCGAGGGGCGGCTCCGCACTAGAAAATATGAAAAAGACGGACAAACGCATTACGTCACTGAAATCGTTGCAGAACAGCTGCAGCTGATTGACCGCCGCCAGGATTCTCCCGCCGACGGAAACTTCTCTGACGGAAATTCCGGTTACGCTCCGAGCAGAAGCGCTTCACGCAGCAGCGGATATTCCTCCGGAAACCAGTATGCTTCTCAGCCTAAAACTCAGAACGCGTTCGACGACGAAGAACCTCCGTTCTAATCTTGATTTCAAGCCGCTTTTCTGCGGCTTTTTTACAGTTTTGTGTTTTTATTTCCGAAGGTTGTCGTTAGAATGAAACGATCAACATGAGGAAGAATTAACAATGGCTTCTGTAAATAAAGTAATTATTCTCGGCAATCTCGGCCGGGATCCTGAAACCCGTTTTTCCGGAAACAACCTTCAAATCACTTCGATGAGCGTCGCTACGACCTCTTATCGCAGAAGTGCAGAAACTCAGGAGCGCGTAGAAGAAACGGAATGGCACCGTGTGGTCCTTTTCGGTCGCCAGGCTGAAATCGCTCAGCAGTATCTGAAGAAAGGCTCTCGCGTTTATCTGGAAGGCCGCCTTCGCACTCGCAAATGGGAAAAAGACGGACAGACACACTATTCCACCGAAATCTTGGCTGATACGCTGCAGCTGATCGACAGAAAATCCGACGTAGTCGGAGGCGGTCAAAGCTACGCGCCGCAAAGCAGCGGTGACGGTTTTGAATCTCCGGCCGCTCCGCGCCGCTCTGAATTTACTTCCGGCGCCCCGGCCGCACGTCCTGCAGCGCCTGCTCAGCCGGCAGCTCCGGTTCCTTCGGCCGCGCCGACGGATGATTTTGAAGCAGACGAAATTCCGTTCTAACAAGACCACATATGGTTAAGCCGCCCGCGGGCGGCTTTCTCTTTGTCCGGAGAACAGCTATTCGTGGCGAACGGCCTCGATCGGATCGAGCTGAGCCGCTCTGCGGGCCGGAAAGTAACCGAAAATAATTCCGATAAACGCGGCAAAGCAGAATGCCAGCACGTTGATGCCGGGACTGAAAATAAAAGGCACGCCCATGAAGTGCGTCAGCAAAACAGAAGCGCCGAAAGCCAAGATAACTCCGAGCAGGCCTCCGAAGCAGGCGAGCATGATGGATTCCACAAGGAACTGAAGCAGCACTTCCCGCTCGGTCGCGCCGATCGCCAAACGCACACCGATTTCTTTTGTGCGCTCCGTCACACTTACCAGCATGATGTTCATAATGCCGATGCCACCGACCAAAAGACTGACCGCTGCCACGGCACCGAGAAGCATCGTCAGCACCTGCGTAGTTTTGGAAATCGTTTCAATCAGCTCCGAGGTGTCAAGAATATTGAAGTTGTCCATCTCAGAACTCGACAAAGAGCGTCTTTCTCGCAGAAGAAGCCGAGAACTCTCTTTGACGCGTTCAATATCACTGCCGGGTTCCACCGCCACGGTAATCAGAGGAATGCGAACATTTCCGCTGATGCGGCGCTGGAAAGTGTTCAAAGGAATAATGACAACATCGTCTTTGTCCATTCCCATGCCGGACTGGCCTTTTTGTTCAAGCTCGCCGATGATTTGGCAGGAGAAGCCTTTGACGCGTAGCAGTTTGCCCAAAGCATCGTGGTTTTCAAAGAGCTCTTTTTTAACCGTCTGTCCGATGACGCAGACCGCACTTCCGGCCCTAAGCTCAGACTGCTCAAAATTTCTGCCTTCCTGAATCGTCAGATTATTGATGGAAAAATAGTCGTTGGTCGTTCCGATCACGGAGGTCGACCAGTTCTTACCGTTTGCCACGACGACTTGAGTGGATGTGCGCGAAGGCGCTACCGCTTTGATACCGGCGATTTGTGTCGCCAAGGCTTCCGCATCCGATTCTTTGAAAGACGGCGCACCGACAGACTGCCCCGGACCCAACCTTTGGCCGGGACGAATCATCAGCGAGTCCGATCCCAATGAGGCAATCTGATCACGCACCTGCTGAGTCGCGCCGTTTCCGACGGTGACCATCGTAATCACTGCCGCCACGCCGATCACAATACCAAGCACGGTCAGAATCGACCGCATCGGATTTCGGAATATTTGTCTGAGCGCAAGAAGAAGAGCGTTGCCTAACATGGTTTGTTCTCCTGATCCGAAGCTACGGTACCGTCCACGAAGTGAACGATACGTTTCGCGTATTTGGCCATGTCAGGCTCATGTGTCACCAGTACAACCGTAATGCCTTCTTCATCGTTGAGTTTTTGGAGAAGCTTCATGATTTCAACGCTTCGATGCGAATCCAAACTTCCCGTTGGCTCATCTGCAAGGAGCAGTTTCGGATGCGTTACGATCGCTCGCGCGATGGCGACACGCTGCTGCTGACCTCCGGAAAGCTCGGCCGGCGTGTGGTCTTTCCACTGCGTCAGGCCGACCTTATCCAAAGCCTCCAGCGCCATTTCATGCCGGACTTTGGCAGGCTCTCCGCGGTAAAGCAACGGAAGCTCTACGTTTTCTATTGCACTCGTACGCGGCAGCAGATTAAATCCCTGAAACACGAAGCCCAAATATTGACGACGTAAGAGCGCGCGCTGATCCCGCGTAAAGTGTTCGACGTGGAAACCGTTGAATAAATACTGCCCGCGTGTCGGCGTATCCAAAGCACCGATGATGTTCATCGTCGTCGATTTTCCTGAGCCGCTCGGCCCCATAATCGCAACAAACTCTCCGGCATTGATGCTCAAATCCACATGATGAAGTGCATCGAATGCAGTCGGTCCCGTTCCGTACCGCTTGCCGATGCCGATTAACTGGACAAGCGGCTTATCTCCGGAGCTCATTATTTCGCTCCGCGTCTTTGGTCAACGATGACTTTATCGCCGGCAGAAAACTTGCCTTCGAGCACTTGGGTCATCTTACCGTCCGTAAAACCCACAACCAGCGGAACCGGCACGGCCTGACCGTCTTTCTCTATGTAAACTTCGGCCTTCTTTTGAGAAGCATTCGGGCTTGTCACAGAGCCGGCGCTCTTGCGCACGCTTCTTCTCATCGGAGGTCCGAAAACATTCATTGTCGGCTCCTTTGAGCCTGAAGAAACAGAAGGCCTAAATCTCAGGGCGGTATTGGGTACAAGCAGGGCGTCTTTTAAGGCAACGGTACGAATCGTTGCGGTCGCCGTCATTCCCGGGCGAAGCAGTAAGTCCGGATTTTTAACATCCAAGTAAGTGACGTAAGTCACTACGTTATCCGTTTTTGTCGATCCGAAAGCGACTTTTTTCAGCTCGGCCGGGAAGTTTCGGTCTGGATAGGCACTCACTGTGAAGCTGGCCTTCTGACCCGGTTTCACCGCTCCGACATCTGCCTCATCAACATTGACCTGCAGTTCGAGATCTTTGAGGTCGGTCGCAAGCTTCAAAAGTTCAACGGCTTGAAGCGAAGCCGCCACTGCATAGCCCGGCTCAACGGAACGGGCTAAAACAACGCCGTCAATCGGAGAAATGATATGTGTCTTGGACAAGTCGCTTTCTGCAGACTTCAGCGCCTGCTCACTATCCATGATTTTTGCCTGAGCACTTTGAACAGAGGCCTGAGCTTTGGCAACCAAAGCCTCCTGAGCATCAATTTCAGTCTTACTCGGACTCTTGCCGCCGGAAAGACGTCTGACTTCCTGCAGACGCGAGAGTTTGGCCTTGGCCTCTTTCAGCGTTGCCTGGGATTCCGCCAATGTAGCCTTAGAAAGATCTAGGCTTGCTTTGGCTCGCTCTACCGAAGCTTTCAGTTTGGTGTCGTCAAGCTCGATCAGTACTTCGCCTTTTTTGACCTGGTCGTTCACGTCGACATTGACCTTACGGACAATACCGGAAAGTTCACTGCCCAGTGATACGGTACGGATCGGATTGATCGTTCCGTTAGCAGAAACTTCAACCGTGAGATTCCCTTTCGTCAGAGGCTGTGTGACGAAACCGACTTGTCCCTGGCTGCCTCTGAAGAAAAAGTAGTAAACGGCAAAGAGGATGCCTAAGAAGACGAGAAGAACGAGCCAAACGCTGCCTCGTTTGTAGAACGGCTTAACCTTGTCTGCTCCCAGCAGCCCTTCAATATCCGTTTTCTGCGCTTTGGTTGTATTTGTATTATCGGTCATTATTCTTAAACTCCTGAGGAACAGTCCATCCCCCGCCCAACGCGATATAGAGATCAATGTAGCCTTGGGCGATTTCAGCCTCCGCACTCGCCAAAGATTCCTGAACGGTCAGCAGTGTTCTTTGGGTCGTCAGCACGACCGTAAAGTCCTGAAGACCGGCGCTGTAATTTTGCCGTGCGGCTGTCGCTGCGTTTCGTGCCGATTCCTCGGCAACAACCAATGATTTTTTACGAGTTTCCTGTGACCACACTTTGTTGAGTGCGTCTTCTACATCCTGAACGCCCGCGAGCAGACTCGCTTCATAGTCAATTTTGGCTTGGGCCGCCTGAGCATCGCGCTGCTCAACCTGGGCCATCAGAGACCCGGTGTTGAAGATCGGCAGCGTCAGCGAACCGAAGCCGTTCGAATTATGTGTACCCCATTCACCGAGCTGCCCCATGATAGGACCTGAAAGTCCGAAAGAGCCTCCGATTGAGAGACTCGGAAACAGGGCCGACTTAGCCTGTGCGTAACGCGCCAGTGCGCTCATCACTTTTGCCTCTGCCATACGCACCGCCGGGCGATTGCGAAGCGTCTCTCCGGGAATGCTGAGCGCAAGGTTTCGCGGCGGCTGAGGAATCGGAGCCGTCGAGGTCGGGTTAACTGCCTCAGGTGTGGTTCCGATGAGACGAGCGATCAAATTACGGTACTGCATGACCTGAGCGCGATACACGGGAATCGAGGCACGTGTCTGCTCAAAAGAAGTGCGCGCCTGATCGACGTCGGTCGATGGCACGAGTCCGGATAAGTAACGCCAATTGGCGATATCCAGTGCTTCCTGCTGAGTTTTGGCGTTTTCCTGAGCCACGTCCAGCCGCTTCTGGGCAAGCCTCATATTGACATAGGCACCGGCCACTTCAGCAGCGATTCGAGTCTGCACTCCTCCCAAACTCGCTTGAGAAGACAGGTAGTCGGAGAACGCCGCTTCAGAAGCAGCAAAACGACCGCCGGCATCGATTGTCCAGCTGACGTTCAGGCCGATAGAAAAGGTATTGGAACCATGGCCGAGAGAATGACTGCGGCTGGCTCGGTAGTTACCGTCCAGTGTCGGGAACAAGCCGGCATTAGCTACGGTCATCGAGGCTTGCGCATAACGAAGATTTTCCTGCGCGGATCGAACATCCGTATTGGCCGCCTGTGAGGCCGCAACTAAGCGAGCGATTTCCGGATCGCTCCAAGTTGACCACCATTCGGAGAGGTCGGCAGCCTTCGATGTTTCGAGGGCGGGACTGCCGCTCCACTGACTGGGAATTACTTTTTTATCCTGTTCGGTTATTTGGAATTGAGGGATGGATACACAGCCGCTCAAGGCCCCAAATAAGAGCGAGAGGACAAGACCGGTACTCTTTCTCATAGGGACTTCTTATATAAATTGTCTCATCCTCAAGTTTCTCAAAAACCCAAAAGTTTTCCCTTTTCAATTATTTAAGGTTTGAAATTAATTGTGTCTTTTGAGAACAAGTGCAACAACTCAAAATAATTTAGCAAGCATTAGTTAGCGAGCTTACGAAGTACCTCCGGAAGCAGGTATTCATTAGTCGCAACCGCTGATAAATCTTTAAGAGGATTGCCGCCTTTGGAGCTCACAAGCCTGGCTCCGCTGCCTTCGATAACCGGCACCAGTGCGGCAACGTCCCAGTAATTCAAATCCGGATCAATCATGATGTCCGCGCCGCCCGTGGCTACCGAGAAATATCCAAAACAGTCGCCCCACGTGCGATAGAGCTTAACTTCATCAATGAGGGACTGCATCTCTTTGCCGCCTTTCTGCTCCGGAGTCGTCCAATGCGATGTCACAACAAGAGTGGCGTCCGCAAGATTCTTTGTTTCTTTGCAGTGCACCTGACGCACTCGGCTGCCCGGCCCGTGCAAAACCGTCCGTTTTCCGTCTCCGATGAGCCAAACGCCGACATGCGGATGCGAAATCACGCCGAGCATCGGCTGAAATCCGTTGCCGTCATCGCGCTCTACGGCAATCAGCGTGCCGAAATGGAAAGCATTATGAATAAAAGCACGAGTTCCATCGATCGGATCCAAGATCCAGCGGTAGCGCGGGAAACCGTCCCCGGACGCCTCTTTGATCCCAAACTCCTCTCCGAAGATGCCGTGCGCAGGAAAATGCGCCTCAATCCATTCACGCATCACTTTTTCGGCACTGCGATCGGCAACTGTAACCGGAGTGTGATCTTTTTTGTCGAAAACTTCTGTCCCAGCCAAAAAACGAGGGAGAATCTCTTCATTAGCCAGAGAGATTAATTGCTCAATTGCCGGCTCAAAGAGCTTTAATTCCGCCTCGGAACAGCACGCGCAGTAGGATTGTTTTTTCTCAGCCATTTTTCAAGTTTCTCCCATCGTTTGATAAAGTCGCCTCTCGGCAAAAATCGGTCATTTGTCAAAATATTCTCGACAAAGACGATTGATTGTTCCACAATCAAAGGATACGTCAATTAATTTCATAAGAAAGGAAAAAGCATCATGCCTATTTTCTCAACCGAAAATCTCAGAACAGTTGCCTTGGTCGGCCATGGCGGTAGCGGAAAAACCACCTTGGCAGAAGGAATTCTTGCCAAAGCAGGCATGATCATTACATGCGGTTCTGTCGAACGCGGCACAACCGTCTGCGACTCCGACCCGCTCGAAAAAGCAGTTCAGCACTCTCTGCGCGCTGCCTGTACGCACTTCGAGGCAGACAACGCAAACGGACAGGAAGTTCGCGTACACATGATTGATACCCCGGGATACCCCGATTTCGTCGGTCAGGCCTTGGGTGCCCTCGACGCGGTTAAAACCGCCGCTATCGTAGTTGACGCCACTGCCGGCATTCAGCTGATGACGCGCCGCATGATGGATTGGGCCAAAGAGCGCAACCTCAACCGCATGATCATTGTCAACAAGATTGACGCAGAACACTTAGATTTGCCGCGTCTGGTTGAAGAGCTCAGAGAAGCCTTCGGCCAGGAAGTCATGCCGATTAACCTGCCCGCCAACAACGGCGCCCGTGTAATCGACTGCTTCTCCAAAGACGAAGGTGAAGCCGACTTCATGAGCGTACCCGAAGTCCATCGCGCTTTTATCGAACAGGTCGTGGAAGTCGACGACGCCGCTATGGAAAAATACCTTGAAGAAGGTGAAGCTGATCCGAGCACACTACACGCACCGCTGACACAAGCACTCCGCGAAGGCCACATCATCCCGATCTGCTTCGTCTCCGGCAAGACCGGCGCCGGTGTCGACGACCTCATCAACGTGATGGTCCGCCACCTCCCGAATCCGTCCGAAGCCAATGCTCCGCTCTTCACCGATGAAAACGGAAACGACGTCGAACTGAAGCCCGATCCTGACCTTCCTCTTGTTGCCCATGTCTTCAAGGTGGTTAATGACCCGTATGTCGGCAAGGTCGGTGTGTTCCGTATTCACCAGGGTACCCTGCGCCGTGACGATCAGCTGTTCGTCAACGACAACAAGAAGCCGATCAAAGTTTCTCACCCGATGATTCTTCAGGGCAAAGAAACCACGGAAGTCCGCGAACTGGTGCCGGGCGACATCGGTGTTATCGCCAAAGTCGACGAACTCGTGTTTGACAGCGTGATCCATGCTTCTCACGAGCACGACAACATCAAGATGAAACCGCTGAGCTTCCCGAAACCCATGTTCGGCTTAGCGATTTCTCCGGCTCGCCGCGGTGATGAAGGCCGTCTCTCCGACATCCTGCATAAGCTCCTGTCCGAAGATCCGACACTCGAACTTGAACACGACACCACCTTGAATGAAACGGTTCTTCGCGGTCTGAGCGCTCAGCACTTAAGAAGCGTTCTCGAAAGAATGGCTGCGCAGTTCAAGCTTGAAGTCAACACTCGTACACCTCGCATCCCGTACCGTGAAACCATTGCTCAGGGTGCTGAAGGTCACGCTCGCCACAAGAAGCAGACAGGCGGCGCCGGCCAGTTCGGTGAAGTCTATCTTCGCATTGAACCGCGTGAGCGCGGAGCCGGTTTCGAATTCGTTGACGAAGTCAAAGGCGGCGCAATTCCGTACAACTTCATCCCAGCTGTAGAAAAAGGTGTCCGTGACGCTTTGGATACAGGCTATGTTGCCGGTTATCCGATCCACGACGTTCGCGTTGTCGTCTATGACGGTAAGAGCCATCCGGTGGACTCCAAAGAAGTTGCTTTCGTCTCTGCCGGCAGAAAAGCCATGCTTGACGCCCTGTCCAAAGCTAAACCGACGATCCTTGAACCGATCGTTGACGTTGAGATCGTTGCTCCGGACAGCGCCATGGGCGACATCACGGGCGACCTCGCCAGCCGCAGAGGTCAGGTAACCGGTACCGCCAACATGGCCGGCGGCATGATGATCATCTCCGGCACGGTGCCTCTGTCCGAGCTAGACGGATATGCCGCCCGCCTGAACGCCATCACTCAGGGTGCCGGCAGCTACTCTATGGAACTGGCCGGATACGCTCCTGTTCCAATGCAGCGCCAGGTTGAGTTGGCCTCCAACTACCACAGAAAGGATGAAGACGAATAATCTCGTCTGACTGAATAAGTCTTTTCGGCCCGCGTTTTGCGGGCCTTTTCTCCCGTTTTCAATACCAGAATGACAAAGCGGAGGCTTTGAGCCCCCGCCAGTTCTAGAGTCTACGATTTTTTAATTTCTTAACTCGTTGTAGTAGAGCCGA
>NZ_DBMALT010000006.1:0-78324 GCF_057870745.1 Parasutterella sp.
GAACAGGACAGTGAAACGCCTCCACGCCGATGATAGTGAGTTGTATTTCTTGCGAAAGTAGGTAGTCTCCGGGCTCTCCATAAAAGACAAACCTCTTGGACTTAACCGTTCAAGAGGTTTTGTTTTGTCCGGCGCAAGAAAACCCCCTTAAATTTCTTTCCTCAAAGCGGTTTTTGCGCCTGCCTCATGATATAAATTTTCTATTGTTGTCTACTTTTCATAGGAGATTTGTCATGAGACGACTCGTAGCAATTGCAATGACTTGTGCCGCAATGGGAATCGGTATTTCTTCAGGGGCTTACGCCGCTACTTTCAAATGGGCCAGCCAAGGGGACATATTAACTTTTGATCCTCATGCGCAAAACGAAGCATTTAACAATACCGCTAACTCTTACGTCTACGAAGCATTACTAAATCTCAACAAAGGAAAAGTACAGCCATGTCTGGCAGAAAGCTGGACTTCGGTTCCCGAAGGTTTTGTATTCAAGCTGCGCAAAGGTGTGAAATTTCATGAGGGAGAACCTCTGACAGCTGAAGACGTGGCCTTCTCAATCAATCGTGCCCTCCATCCGATTTCTCAGTTCAAAACATTTACCGCAGGTATTCTTGGCGCTGAAGCGCTGCCCAACGGCGATGTTTTGATCAGAACTATTAATCATTCTCCCGTACTTCTCAATCAGCTTGCCTACCTCAGAATTTTGAATAAAGCCTGGGCTGAAAAGCATGGTGCAGCAGCGCCGCAGAATTTTGTTGCTAAAGAAGAGGCTTATGCAGCAAAGCACGCAAACGGCACCGGTCCTTTCAAACTTCAGTCTCGTGAAGTCGATATCAAAACAGTTTTTGTTGAAAATCCTGATTGGTGGAATAAAGCCAATAAAGTCGGAAACGTCACAGAAGGGATATATACCCCGATTAAATCTGCGGCGACCCGCATGGCTGCTTTATTGTCCGGAGAAGTGGACTTTGTCCCAGACCCGGCAACACAAGATATTCAGCGTCTAAAGAACAATCCTAAGGTTAAGCTTCAGTCCGGTCCTGAGCTGCGCGTGCTCATGATCTCTTTGGACCAAATGCGCGACGAATCTCCTTACGTCTTCGTGGACGGTAAGAAAACAGATAAAAACCCGTTTAAAGACATCCGAGTTCGTCAGGCTTTGTATCAGGCCATTGACATTAAAACGCTCCAGCGTGCGGTGATGAGAGGCTTCTCTATTCCGAACGGATCCATTATTTCATCCGAGACGAACGGCTGGAGCGCTAAGGCAGCCGAGCGCCTTCCGTATGATCCTCAAGCAGCTAAAAAGCTCCTTGCTGAAGCCGGCTATCCTAACGGTTTTGAATTTACGCTTGACTGCCCGAATAACCGCTATATCAACGATGAGGCCATCGGTAAGGCTCTGGCCGGAATGTGGGCTAAGATCGGCGTGAAGGTAAAAGTAAACGCGATTCCACGCGCAAATTATTTCCCGAAAGTTCTGCGTTATGACTCCTCTGTCGGCATGGTTGGTTGGGGTGCATCTACTCAGGACGCTTTGTTCCCGCTTCAGTCTCTCGTCGAAACAGTTGACGTTAAAAAAGGCAATGGCCTCTCAAACATCGGTAGAGTCTCGGATCCTGAGCTGGATGCTTTGATTGAAAAGATCAAGCAAGAGGAAAATTTTGATAAGCGCAATGAACTGATTGAACAGGCTCTGCTCCGCGTCAATAAGAACATTTATGTGCTTCCTCTTCATACACAAGTCATCAACTGGGCTCTGAAGAAAAATATAGAAGCTCCCTTACGTGCGGACGATCGCTTGGAACTCGATAAAGTAATCGTGAAGTAATTCTCTTAGTGGCCGAGAATTACCTTCTCGGCCTTTCGACTCCCGAAAGGATGCCGACAGATGTTCTCGTTTGTTATAAAACGTCTGCTCCAGGCAATATTGGTCATGTTGATCGTGACCATGATTGCATTTCTGTTGTTCCAATTCGTAGGTGACCCTGTAACGCAAATGCTGGGCCAAGAGGCTACTGAGGCCGATCGGCTTGCCCTGACGCATGAGCTGGGGCTGGATCAGCCTATTTGGAAACAGTTCGGAGCGTTTATTGCTAATACTCTCCACGGTGACTTTGGAATGTCATTACGCCAAGGTACACCGGTTGTTGATTTATTTAAGGAAAAAATGCCTGCGACGCTCGAGCTCGCATTTTTCTCTGCCATGGTGGCTACGCTCATCGGAATTCCTCTGGGTGTGTTCGTCGCTTTGAAGAGAAATTCGATTTGGGCAAGCTGGCTAATGGGGCTTTCGCTCGTGGGGATCTCGCTGCCGACCTTTTTTATCGGTATTTTGCTGATCCTCGTATTCTCCGTTTGGCTCGGCTGGCTGCCGTCCTACGGACGAGGCGAAACGGTTGCCTTCGGATGGTGGACTACGGGACTGCTGACCGGGGACGGTCTTAAACATATCATCCTCCCTGCCGTGACATTGGCGATCTTTCAAATTGCCTTAGTCATGCGATTGGTACGCAGTGAAATGCTTGAAGTTATGCGTACGGATTACATCCGTTTTGCACGGGCCAGAGGCATACCGAAACGAAAAATCTTTTTTAGACATGCGTTGAAAAATACGCTGCTGCCGGTGATTACGATCACGGGACTTCAGATCGGCGGCATTATCGCCTTTTCGATCGTGACCGAAACCGTCTTCCAGTGGCCGGGTATGGGTCTGCTGTTTATACAGGCGGTTCAGTTTGCAGACATCCCGGTCATGGCGGCTTATCTCTGTCTAATCTCTCTTATTTTTGTCGTCATTAACCTCATTGTTGATTTGCTCTACTTGGCAGTAGATCCGAGGCTGAAATCAGACGCGGCAAGCAAGGAATAAAAAATGAACAGCGTTAACTTAGATAATTTTGCAGATCCTTTCTTCCTCGGAGAAACGAAGGAAGAATTGCGTCGCATTCGTCAGGATTTTCATGTCCATCCCGAAATCGGCCTAGTGACGCCGAGGACCTCACGAATCATTGCTGACTTATTGAGAAAGTATGGGGTTGATGAGGTGCATGAGGGCATCGGCGGGGACGGCGTAGTAGGCGTCATTTACGGAAAGCTTCCCGGAGACGCTGCAGTGGGGCTGCGGGCAGATATTGACGCACTTCCGTTAAAGGAATTGTCGGACCACGATCATGTTTCCCAAGTCGAGGGCGCAATGCATGCCTGCGGTCACGACGGACACGCGGCAGCACTGCTGGGTGCAGCCAAGAAACTCGCTTCTGAGAGAAATTTCGGAGGCAGAGTTGTCTTAGTGTTCCAGCCCGGAGAAGAGGGCTGGTCCGGCGCCAAACACATGATGGAAGACGGGCTTTTTGAACGTTTCCCGATGCAGGAAATCTACGCCTTCCATAACTCGTCTGCGATTGAACCGGGTCGAATCGCTTTGAACTACGGAGCAATGCAGGCGGCTGCCGATGCTTTCACAATCGTTGTGAAAGGCAAGGGAGGTCACGCTTCTCGTCCGAATCTGAATCATGATCCGGTGATAGCAGCTGCCCACATCATCCTTGCACTTCAAACGATTGTGTCTCGAGAAGTTGATCCTCTGGAGACTGCGGTGGTTTCGTGCTGTTCCCTTCAGGCCGGCGACCCGCGTGCGCAGAGTGTTTGTCCCGACTCTTGCCAAATCGTCGGAACCGCACGCACCTTCTCCCCGGAAGTTAGAGATTTAGTGGAAAAAAGAATCGGAGAGATCAGTGCCTCTATTGCCGCAGGCTTAGGCTGCACAGCCGAAACCGATTACGGCCGTTTCTATCCGCCCTGTATCAATACGCCGGAACAAGCAGCTTTTATGGCCGATGTCGCTGCCGGATTTGTCGGTGAAGAAAATGTGGATCGAAACTATCCGAGAATGGCCGGAGGCGAAGATTTCGCTTTCATGTTGGAAAGGGTCCCGGGTGCCTATATCCGGATCGGACAGGGCGGCGCTTCGGCTCACAATCCGTACTTTGATTTTAATGACGAGATTCTTCTGCTGGCAGCCAGCGTGATGGCGGCGACAGCTGAAAAGAGGCTCCGGAAATTAAACGGCGGAGGCGACGGTGTTAACTAAAAACAGCGGGCAGTCTTCAGCATTCAGGCGTTTTTTAGAAAGTGACTTGATGTGGAAGTTTCTGCACTCTCCGGCTGCGATCATCAGTTTTGTCATTTGTATCGGACTCTTGCTCTCTGCCTTTTTTGCGAGTTGGATCGCACCTTATGATCCTTTTGACCTGACTTCCTTTGACTTGTCGGATGCTTTTTTGCCTCCCGCTTGGATGGAGGGAGGAAAATGGCAGTTTTTGCTGGGAACCGACGACCAGGGAAGAGATCTGCTTTCAGCCATTTTGTACGGGCTTCGGGTCTCCTTAGAGATCGGTTTATCTTCGGTCTTTATTTCTGTCGCGCTGGGCGTGTCTCTCGGTTTGATTTCCGGATATGCGGGCGGAGTTACGGATGCCGTCATCATGCGTTTTTGCGACGTGATGCTGAGTTTTCCAGCGATTCTTCTGGCACTTCTGATTGACGGCATCATTCGCGTGATTCTGCCCGAGAGCCTGCATGATCAGGCTGCTTACGGCGTTCTTATCTTTGCCATCTCTCTTTCCGGCTGGGTACGTTATGCCCGTACGGTTAGAGGTGCGACGTTAAGTGAGAAGAAGCGTGATTATGTTCAGGCCGCAAAGCTTTTTGGCGTGAGCCCGACAAGAATCATGTTTACGCATATTCTGCCTAACGTTTTAGGCCCGGTCCTAGTTCTTGCGACGGTTCAAGTGGCCTTGGCAATCATTACGGAAGCCACTTTGTCGTTCCTGGGTGTCGGAGTTCCTCCGACGACACCGTCTTTGGGAACTCTGATTCGCATCGGAAATGAGTTTTTATTCTCGGGCGAATGGTGGATCACGATCTTCCCCGGTGTTGCACTTATTCTCTTTGTGCTGTCCGTCAATATGCTGGGCGACTGGCTGCGCGACGCACTTAATCCGAAACTTCAATGATGCTTCTTATGAATAATCAGCCGCTTTTAGAGGTTCGGAACCTCAAAGTAGAAATTCCGACAAGAAAAGGAACTCTGATTGCATTAGAAGATGTTTCTTTTAGCCTGAACCCCGGAGAGATATTGGGCGTGGTCGGAGAGTCCGGAGCCGGTAAGTCCATGGTCGGGAACTCCATCATCGGTCTTCTCGGAAAACCCGCTCATATCACTCACGGTGAGATTCTTTTGGAAGGGAAGCGCATCGATAACTTGTCCGATGATGAAATGGAGAAGATTCGAGGCAAAAGTATCGGAGCGATTTTCCAGGATCCGTTAACCAGTCTGAATCCTCTCTTTACGATCGGGGACCAGATAATCGAAACGATCCGCATTCACTCCGATCTGAGTGAGAAGGAGGCAAGGGAAAGAGCGATTCGTCTTTTGGAGGCGACCGGAGTGCCGGCTGCGGACAAGCGAATGGACAACTATCCTCATCAGTTCTCGGGAGGCATGCGCCAGCGCGTGGTCATTGCATTGGCGCTCAGCGCGGATCCTAAACTGATCATTGCTGATGAACCCACAACGGCGCTGGATGTTTCCGTGCAGGCTCAGATCATTGAACTTCTCAAAAAACTTTGTGAAGAAAACGGTACGGCAGTTATCTTGGTTACGCACGATATGGGTGTCATTGCCGAGACGGCGGACCGCGTGGCGGTGATGTATGCGGGACGCTTGGCAGAAATCGGCCCTATGGAAGAAATGATTCATGACGCCGAGCATCCCTATACGATCGGTCTGATGGGCTCTATTCCGAAAATCGGTGATGAACAGGATCGCCTGTCTCAAATCCCGGGGGCCATGCCGCATTTGAGCGAAGTACCTTCCGGATGCGCGTTTCATCCCCGCTGTCCTTTGGCCGAAGAAAAGTGCATTCGCGAGCGCCCGGGGCTGCAGCCTTGCGGCAATAAGCTGGTAGCCTGCTGGAAGGCAGGACGCCGCAATAAACAGATGCGGTTCCCGCAAGAGCCTTTCACCATCAGAGCGCCTGAGGACATGCCGAAATGCTGAACGATAACGTAAAGTGCACTCAGTCCGTACTGGTCAAGGTGCAGGATCTGAAGAAATATTTTGATGTGTCGCCTTCTTTGCTCACTCGAGTGGTCGAGAGAAAGCCTCGGACGCTGCTGAAAGCTGTCGACGGTGTTTCTTTTGAGATTCGTCGAGGCGAGACTCTGGCACTGGTAGGAGAGTCCGGGTGCGGAAAGTCCACCACTGCCCGAATGCTGGTAGGTCTGGATAAACCGACGTCCGGCACGGTCGAAGTGGATGGAAAAGATCTGTACGCTTCCAGAGGAAAAGACGAGAAGCTCGTGCGCGGCAAGATCCAGATGATTTGCCAGGATCCTTACGCGAGTCTCAATCCTCGCTGGAAAGTCGGACGAATTGTCGCGGAGCCGATCATTGCGCAAAAGATCATTAAAGATCCGAAAGAAATCGAAAACCG
Source organism: Parasutterella sp. (assembly GCF_057870745.1). Classification (NCBI taxonomy): domain Bacteria; kingdom Pseudomonadati; phylum Pseudomonadota; class Betaproteobacteria; order Burkholderiales; family Sutterellaceae; genus Parasutterella; species Parasutterella sp. Next base: position 6,496 of record NZ_DBMALT010000006.1, read on the forward strand.
CGTGAATTCCGTTCTTCACCTCGTCAACCTATCAAAAGAGGACAAGGACAAATATCCGCACCAGTTTTCCGGCGGACAAAGGCAAAGGATCTCCATTGCGCGCGCAATTGCGATTCACCCAGAGTTTCTTGTCTGTGATGAGCCGACCAGCGCGCTGGACGTCTCCGTGCAGGCTCAGGTACTGAATTTGATGCAGAACCTGCAGCGGGAAGTGGGTTTAACTTATCTGTTCATTTCTCATAATCTTTCAGTGGTCCATCACATCAGCGATCGCGTCGGCGTGATGTATTTGGGACGCTTGGTTGAGCTTGCAGATAAGCGAACGCTTTTTAACGAGCCGCGTCATCCTTATACACGGATGCTTTTGGATGCTATTCCGGATTTGAGTCAGACGCATCGGAGACGTACACCGATTTCAGGCGAAGTACCCAATCCGCTCTCACCTCCTACAGGCTGCCCGTTTCATCCCCGCTGCCCGCTTGCCAACGAACGCTGCCGCAAAGAAATGCCGCTTCGGCAAATGATCGATTCACACGGATCTTTCTCGGAAGTGGCTTGTCACGCAGCAGAAGAAGGCAGGTTGTAATTTTTCATTGCGGCCGACTGCTCAGACGTAAAAAAGAGAAATCCACAGTTTTTCAAACTTGCTAAACTTAAAGTTTCAAATTTGCGTTTGTGCAGATTTTTATCGTCGTGTAAGCCTGTAATGATTTATCGTAAAGCACTCACATCCGAGTTATCCAATACCGCCGGAGGGGCCTTCACTGTGCTCTTCTCGATTGTCGTTACTATCGGGCTTGTACGAATTCTGAATCAGACCGCAGGCGGCCGTTACGACACAGGCTCTATCTTGGAAGTGGTTGCTTACACATCTTTGATCAACCTGCCGGCGCTCATTTCTTTGGCCTTGTTTTTAGCGGTTTTCATGACGCTGAACCGCTATTGGCGCGACAGCGAGATGTTCGTTTGGTTCTCCGCCGGCGGCTTGAGTTTGACTTCCTGGATTCGCCCGGTTCTCCGCTTTGCGATTCCCGTGGTTCTTGTTGTCGCTGCTTGCTCGATTGCCGTTTCTCCTTGGTCAAGGGCTCAGGTCCAGGCTTATCGCGACCGTTTTGCTCAGAAAGAAGACATCAGCAAATTGTCCTCCGGCCGATTCATTGAGGCAAAAAGCGGCCGTCAGGTCTTCTTCTTAGAAGGTGTCGACCAGGAAAAGGGCAAAGTTAAAACACTTCTGATGGTGGAGCTTAAAAAAGACGGCTCCCGCTCCGTGCTCGTTTCCGACCGCGGTCATATCGAAAACAAGCCTAACGGCGATCGCTATATCGTCTTAGAGGAGGGCCGTAAGTACGACACCAAGCCCTCGGGCCTCGGTGCGTCGGTTTCTGACTTTAGGGAGTATGAAGTCCGAATGGACAGCTCTCCGTCGGAAGTCGGTGCGAATAAAAAACTCAATGCAATGCCGATCGAGGAATTGATTAAGAGAACGGATAATCGTGCGGAATCCGAGTTGTTTTGGCGAATATCCTGGCCCCTTGTTGCTCTGAATTTGGCACTGCTCGCGATTCCGCTGTCCTATAACAATCCGCGTTCGATGAAGTATTACGGACAGACGGCGGCGGTACTGATCTTCATCCTTTACTTGAATGCCTTGTCGATTTTCCAGACTTGGATCACTCAGGGCAAGGTCGGTATTTTAGGTGCGACTTTGTACATGAATGTTCCTGTCGCTGTGCTGACTGCCTTCCTTTTCTACCGCCTGATGACGATCAATCGAGGGTATTTTGATGCGTTCATTTACTGGCTGATGAAACCTTTCAGAGCAGCGGCAGGTATATTTAAGCGCAAGAAGGAGACGCCATGAAAATCGTCTCCCGGATGGTCTTTGCCCAGATCATGAAGAGCTCTCTGTTCGTTCTTCTGACTCTGGTTGCCCTGTTCGCTTTCTTTGACCTTATCGGTCAGTCGGGAAATATCGGCACCTCCTATTCGATGGGGCAGGCCTTCCTGCTGACGGCGCTGATTTTGCCGACGCGCTGTTATGAAGTGCTGCCGATTGCCGTGATGCTCGGTTCCATTTTTACGCTCTCGCGTCTCGCCTCAACGAGCCAGTTCACGGTTCTTCGAGTTTCGGGCATCGGGCCATGGCGATTCTGCGGGATGCTTCTTATGCCGGGTCTTGTCCTGGTGATCTGCGCCTATCTCCTCGGAAATCTGGTTGCGCCTCCGGCTCAGCGTTTGGCCAAGGAATTCAAACTGGACATCAGCGGCTCTGCCTTTACCGGCAAAGAGCTGGATTCCGGCATTTGGGTTCGAGATGTTCAGCGCAATGAAGCGGGCGAGCCGAAGAAAATCAGTTTTGTGAATGTCCAGCGGCTTCGTCCCGGAGAGGCGGCATATGACTGGGTTATTTATGTCTTTGATCGTCCTGACCACCTGACTTCAATCGTCACTGCCAAGAGCGGTACTTACTCTGAACAGGACGGCTGGGTGCTTCACGATGTGGTGGAAGAGACCGTACCGACACTGCCCAAAGAGTCCAGAGAGCAGACTCAGGAGCGCGTAGAGCGAAAGGTTATGAAGTCGATGGTCTGGGGCAAGAGCTTAGACGGCAACATCTTCGGTCTGCTGATGATTAAGCCCGAGGATATGTCTCTGCAGGAACTCCATTACTACATCGAGTATTTGAAAGAAAACGGCCAGACTTACAAGCGTTTTGATACGGCATTCTGGTCTAAGGCCTTCTACCCGCTGGCGATCTTAGTCATGCTGCTGCTTTCGATGCCGTTTGCTTATCAGAATGCCCGAGCCGGCGGTATGGCGATCAAGATTTTCTGCGGCATCATGATCGGTATCTTCTACTATGCGCTGAACAATCTGTTCGCGTTTATGAGCGCGTTAGACAGTGTGCCGTCTATTATTTCGGCAATCCTGCCCTCGCTCATGATGACGCTCGCTGCCGTTATTGCCATGTGGTACGTGGAGCGAAGGTCCTGAACATAGAAACAGCACAGCAAAAGCGCCGATTCGGCGCTTTTACTGTTGCAGGAGACTGAAAAAATCAGTCTTTTTCTTCCTTTTCTTCCTCTTTTGTTCGTTCCTTGATGTCTTGAATAATTCGTTCTGCTGCGAGCATGTCTTCTTCTTTGCGGAGGTTCTCTGCGATGACGCAAAGCGACTTTTCAAGGTTATCCAGTTCTTCCTGACTCAAACCAACGAGCGCCCTGTCCTGCATGCGCTTCATATTGGTTTTGAGACCTCGTTCAATGTCGCAGCCCTTTTTCGTTAATTTGACATATTTGCAGCGAAAATCGGCGGGGCTGTTTTTACGCGTAATGAACCCTTTGGCCTCAAGACGCTTCATCAAACCGGTAATCGTGGGGTGAGACAACAGCAGCGCGGCCTGAACGCTTTGCTGGGTTACCTCATGTTTACGGTTTTTGAATAGAAACATCATGACGCTGGCCTGAGATGAAGTAATCCCCAATGCATCAAAATCTGCATTACGGCATCGCTCCATCTGGTTATAAACGTAACGAAGGACTTTCAAAACGCCTTTCTCGTATTGATCACTCACTTTTAACTCCCACCTTTAGAGCGAGAAAACTGCGTTCACTCACCCTTACGAATGAACAAATTATATGAATTAAAAAATAAGCGTCCTTTGCAGGACGCCTATAGTGGGAGAATGAAGAAATTAAATTACGCAGATTGAGTTTTCTTCAGTTTTGCCGTTTCTATGAACTCCTTCAAGGCTTCCGCAGTGTGGGTTGAAGCCTTGAGTAAACGCTGGGGTGGGCCTGCAAAGACATTTTTACCGCCTTGACTGCCCCCTTCAGGACCCATATCGATAATCCAGTCGGCTTCTGCGATCACATCCAGGTTGTGCTCAATGACAATAACCGTGTTGCCGGCATCCACAAGTCGATGCAAAACTTTTATCAATTTGTCGACATCAGCCATGTGGAGACCGACGGTCGGTTCGTCAAGAACGTACACCGTCTCCGGCAGCTTGCGGCCGCCCTTGCGGATGTCGTCCTTAACCTTAGAGAGTTCAGTGACCAGCTTGATACGCTGGGCTTCACCGCCTGAGAGCGTCGGGGAAGGCTGGCCGAGAGTCAGGTAGCCTAAGCCGACATCCTGCATCAGTTTCAGCGGATGAAGGATGGAAGGGACCGAGGCAAAGAATTCAACTGCTTCGTCGACCTCCATTTTGAGGACTTCACCGATGCTCTTGCCTTTCCACTTCACTTCCAATGTTTCATCGTTGAAACGCATGGAGTCGCAGACGTCACAGTGAACTTTCACATCCGGCAGGAAGCTCATTTCCAGAGTCTTCACACCTTGTCCTTCGCAGGCTTCGCAGCGTCCGCCCTTCACATTGAAGGAGAAGCGGGAGGCGGTATAACCGCGAGCCTTAGCTTCTTCGGACTGTGCGAAGAGTTTACGGATGTCATCCCAAAAACCGATGTAAGTGGCGGGGCAGGAACGAGGAGTTTTTCCGATCGGGGTTTGGTCCACTTCCAGGATGCGGTCCACGGTTTCCCAGCCGGAGATGCCCTTGCAGCCTTCGGGGGCCGGAACGGACTTTCCTTTTTCGCGAATCAAGGAGACCATGTTCTTTAAGAACACTTCGCGAGCCAGGGTCGACTTACCCGAGCCCGAGACGCCGGTCAGGACCGTTAAGCGTTTGAGCGGGAACGAAGCCGTTACGTCCTTGAGGTTGTGAGAGTTGGCCCCCTGGACGGTGATCATGGGATCGGACTTCAGCGTACGACGTTTGGCTTTGCACGTATGCATCAGCGGATGCTTTAAGTAGTATCCGGTCAAAGAGTTCTCAGCGGCCTCAATATCTTCCACGGAACCTTGGGCAATCAGACGTCCGCCTCGAGTGCCGGCGCCCGGACCGATATCGATCACGTGGTCGGCGCAGCGAATCGTTTCCTCATCGTGCTCTACCACCAGCAAAGAGTTGCCTTTGGAAGTGAGCTGCTCGAGCGCAGACAGCAGAATCTTGTTGTCGCGCGGATGCAAGCCGATGGTCGGTTCGTCTAAAACGTAGCAGACGCCCTGGAGGTTCGTGCCGAGCTGAGAAGCCAAGCGGATACGCTGTGCTTCCCCGCCGGAGAGTGTCGGCGCAGAACGATCAAGGTTCAGATAGGACAGCCCGACTTCTTTTAAGAACGACAAGCGAGAGCGGATTTCCTGAAGCGCATCGCGAGCGATATCGGCTTGACGTCCGGAGAGCTCAATCGTGTTGAAATAGTCAGCGGCCTGGTCAATTGTCATCGCTGCGACTTCGGCGATGGACTTGTCGTTAAAGCGAATATTAAGCGCAACCGGGTTGAGTCGCTGACCGTGGCAGTCCGGACAAATGACCAGTTCTTCGGACATGGCCTCAGCGGTTAACTCGCCGGTGTTTTCATCGACTGCAAGCGCATTTTGGAAAGGCTTAAAGCCGTTGCCCATACAGGTCGGGCACCAGCCGTGCTTGGAGTTGTAGGAGAACAAGCGCGGGTCGAGTTCCGGGAAGCTCTTCTGGCAGTTCGGGCAGTTGGAGGTCGACGAGAAAGTGCGTTTTTTGCCCTTTTGTTCGATATCCAGGATTCCTTTGCCGTAGTCCAATGTAACAGCGACGAGCTGTTTGATTTCTCCTTCGTTTTCGGGGACAACTTTGACGGTGCCGGTGGGCAGGTCAATGTTATGTTCCGTGAAACGGGACAACGAGGGGAAGCGGAGCGTGGAGACTTTCTCTCCGTCCACGATCAAATGCTCATATCCTTTGTTTCTCGCCCAAACCGCCAAATCTTTGTAGAAGCCCTTGCGGTTTTTGACTAACGGTGCAAGGAAGGTAATTTCCTTACCCTTGTAGGCCTTCATGATCGAGGCGAAAATCTGTTCCTTGGACTGCTTGATAACAGGCACGCTGCAGGTCGGACAGTACTGAGTACCGAGTTTCACGTAGAGCAGGCGGAGGAAATGGTAGATCTCCGTCATCGTCGCGACGGTGGATTTCTGACCGCCGCGGGAGGTGCGCTGTTCAATAGCGACAGTGGGCGGGATTCCGTAAATGGCGTCAACATCGGGTGCGCCTGCAGGCTGAACCATTGAGCGGGCAAAGGCGTTAAGGGACTCCAGATATCTGCGCTGACCTTCGTTGAAGATCAAATCAAAGGCCAAGGTGGACTTGCCGGAGCCGGAGACGCCCGTGACGACGGTGAATTTATTGCGCGGAATCTGGAGAGACAGGTTCTTCAAATTGTGCTCACGCGCATTGACAACCGTGATGGCATCTTTGGGGTAGGACAGAGCCTTCGGCTCTTCCTGAGGCTTAAAGTCCGTGAAATAAGCGCTCGGATTTTTCTCTTTGAGTGCCTTGTTGTAGGCGGCCAAAGCTAATCCGGTCGGTGTGTCCTTGATACGGAAATCTTTTGGCGTACCCGCAAAGAGTTCACGTCCGCCGCGCTCACCGCCTTCCGGTCCGAGCTCGATAATCCAGTCGGATGCGTTGATCACGTCAAGGTTGTGTTCAACCAAAAGGACGGAGTGTCCGGACTGAACCAGTTCCTGCAGCGATTTCATCAACTTGAAAACGTCGTCGAAGTGCAGGCCGGTCGTCGGTTCGTCAAAGATAAAGAGTGTGTGTTTGCTTTCGCCTTTGAGGGCGTCTGCAAGATGCTTGGCGAGTTTAAGACGCTGAGCTTCACCGCCGGACAAGGTCGGGATCGGCTGTCCGAGCTTGAGATAGTCCAAACCGACTTTAACGAGCGGTTCCAGATTGCGCACGATTTCCTTATTTTCTTTGAAGAACTCGAGGGCTTCGGCAATCGTCATGTCGAGCACTTCGGCAATGTTGGCCTCTTTGCCGTGACGGGACAGTTTGACTTCAAGGATCTCACTGCGATAGCGAGTGCCTTTGCATTCCGGGCAGCTTAAGTACACGTCGGACAAGAACTGCATTTCGATGTGTTCAAAACCGCTTCCGGAGCAGGCCGGGCAGCGGCCGGTGCCCGAGTTAAAGGAGAAAGTTCCGGCTTCGTACTTACGTTTTTTGGCCTCCGGGGAAGCAGCAAAAAGACGGCGAATAGTTTCGAACGCACCCATGAAAAGCGCAGGCGTGCTTCGAGTCGTTTTGCCGATCGGAGACTGATCGACGAAGGAGACGTCACTGATGTTTTCGGTGCCCAGCATCTTCTCAAATTTGCCCGGGGCCTCAGTGGACTTGCCCTTGGCTTTCATCAATGCCGGGACAAGGATATCCTGAACCAGCGTGGATTTGCCGGAACCCGAGACACCCGCAATACAAACCACAGAGTGCAGAGGAATACGGATGTCCAAGTTTTTGAGGTTGTGCTCGGACGCACCCAGCAGGACCAGCGCCGGGTTAGCCGGGTTGATTCGTTTGTGGGCGGAATGCGGGAAGGTTCTCTCGCCGCGCAGGTAAGAACCAGTGAGCGTACGTGCCTTCTTGAGCTCTTCCGGTGTGCCGTCAAATACGATTCTGCCGCCGTTGGCGCCGGGGCCGGGGCCCATATCAATAATGCGATCGGCTGCAAGCATCACCTGAGGGTCGTGTTCCACAACCACCAAGGTGTTGCCGGCGCGGCGCAGGCGCTTCATGACGGAGTTCACGCGATCCATATCCTGAGGATGCAGACCGATGGAAGGTTCATCGAGAACGAACAGCGTATTGACCAGCGAGGTACCGAGCGCCGTAGTCAGGTTGATACGCTGAACTTCTCCGCCGGAAAGCGTGCGGCTCTGGCGGTCAAGGTTGAGATAACCGAGACCGACTTCGGTTAGGTAACGCAGGCGCGAGCGGATTTCGTCGAGCAACATGCCGCAGCCTTCTTCGAGTGCCGGAGAAAGCTTGAGTTCATCAAAAAAGATTCTGAGCCTTTCGATCGGAAGCAGCATCAGATCACGGATGTTTAACCCGGGCAGATCACGAAGAATAGCTTCGGAGAAAGTCGCGTTGGCAGGGCGCCAGCGCTGATGACTGCCTAACGCATGATCGGCATTTTCTTTCGTTCCGATGCGCCAAAGGAGCGCGTCCGGTTTGAGGCGCGCGCCGTGGCAGTCCGGACAGGCCGTATAGCTGCGATAGCGGGAAAGCATGACACGGACGTGCATCTTGTAGGCTTTCGTTTCGAGCCATTCGAAGAAATGCTTAACGCCGTACCACTTCTTAGAGCGGAAGCTCGTCCATTTCGGATCGCCGAAGCAAATCCAATCCTTTTCTTCCTGAGTCAGATCGCGGTAAGGCTTGTTGACATCGAGTCCGTGTTCGGCAGCATAGCGCAGGAGGTCATCCTTGCATTCCGAATAACTTTCTGTATTCCATGGCTTGATTGCACCTTCTTTAATAGAGAGGCTTTCATCGGGGATGACTAAGCCGTAATCCACGCCGATAATTCTTCCGAATCCGCGGCACGTGTCGCAGGCGCCGAGCGGGGAATTGAAGCTGAAGGTCGAATCATGCGGACGAGCATAGGTAATTCCGCACTCAGGGCAGGTGAGCGCTGCAGAAAATTTCCAGACTTCTTCATCGGCGCCGGGAACGCGGACTTTGAGTTCCATCAGACCTTTGCCGAGACGAAGTGCGGTTTCAACGGCTTCCACGGCACGGCTGCGGGTGACAGACGGCTTAAAACGGTCGGCAATGACTTCAATGTCGGTTCCGTCTGTTTTGTCCTGAGAAACTACAGTGCAGCGAGTAAAGCCCTGAGCTTCCAAACCGGCAATTGCCGTTTCCGGCGGTAAAGAAGCAGGAACGTGCACATGGAAGCACACGCTCAGGCGTGCGTCCGGAGAAACGTTTTCCAGGCGCTCTGCGATGTCTTCCCAGATATCCTGAGGACTTTCTTCACGCACGGGGCGGCCGCAGCAGCGGCAGTAGAGTGAAGAAGCCTGAGAAAAGAGCATCTTCAGGTGGTCATTGATCTCCGTCATCGTGCCCACGGTAGAGCGGGAGTTCCTGACCGGATTAGTTTGATCAATCGCGATGGCCGGAGGCACGCCTTCGACTTTATCGACCTGCGGGCGATCCATACGGTCCATAAACTGGCGAACGTAGGGGCTGAAGGTTTCGACATAACGACGCTGGCCCTCGGCATAAAGGGTGTCAAAAACCAAAGAGGATTTGCCTGAGCCGGAGACGCCGGTGACGACGGTTAATTTGCCGTGTTCGAAAGAAACGTCGATATTTTTTAAGTTGTTTTGTTTTGCTCCGCGGACGGAGATGAATTCTTTTGCGTTGTTCTTAGTCTGCATGTTCTTCCAAGTTAACGGAGAGGGCCGCCTATAGTGGAATCCGAAGGTGATTTTTAAAGACGGCACCTTGGTAGCGTCAACTATACTCTCGTCAAGATTTCAAGAAAATCAATCAGTTGTGAGTGAATGTTTGAAATCGAAACGAAAAGAAACGCAAACGGCAGGCAAAAATAAACCCGCCTCGGCATTTGTCGGGCGGGGGCTCAGACTCAGCGAAGAGTCTGCGATTGCATCAAGCAGAAAAGAGGATTAATTGCCTCTGCGCTTTGCAGCATTGTCTTTGACCTGACGGGCCAAAGAGTCAAAAGCAGCGCGAACGGCTGCGTGGGCATCTTCGTTCTTCGTGTTCATGATGAATTCGTGGCCGGGAGCGTTGAGAGAAACGCGAACGCTGCATTCTCTGCCCTGGTTCTGGTGGCGGCCTTCGCTTTCAACGGCAACGCGGCAGCTGATCAGATCAGCGTCAAACTTGTGGAGTCCTTCGACTTCTTTTGCGATTAAATTTTCAAGAGCTTCGGAACGATCGATACCGTGGAAACTAACTTGCAGTGGAAGCTTCATATAATCCTCACTTTCTTTTTAAAACTTCTACCCCCAATTGTTTCATATTTTTCGAATAATTGTTAGGGATTTTTATTTTCGCTTTTTTGGCGCAAAATAGAAAAAGTTGTGTTTTCGCAGAATTTCTCTGAAAAATAACCGAAGTTAGTCGAAAATCGACATTTTCATAAGAGAAAACCCCTCCTTGCCAAATTCTCTGATTCTGACATTCGTCGTTAATAGTGCGTTTTAGGCGACAAAAAAGGACAGATATCAGCAATTTTTAGCTTTGTTTTGCTCAATACGACACAAAAGATGGCAACCTCAGCAGACTCTTTTACAGAGAAAGAAGAAAATTCGGCCATTAGTCGATCGGTTGTGCTAGTTTGACGTTACAAACCCGGCTTTTTAGCTCCAAGACCGGAAAATTGGTCAAAGTATTGAACGAGGCCCTCCTCAATGAATGGAACCACAGAATTAATTGCCTCTCTGGATTTGGGCACAACGAGCGCTCGTGCGATTATTTTTAACGCGGAGGGGCGTCCGCTGGCTGCATGCCAAAAACCTCTGACTCAGTATTTTCCGCACGACGGCTGGGTAGAGCAGGACGCTGAAGAGATTTGGCTCAAACAAAAGGAATGCCTGTTAGGCGCCTTGGCCGATCTTAAGCTGTCCGGATCTGCACTTCGGGCGCTCGGCATCACAAATCAAAGAGAGACCACGATCGTGTGGTCGAAGAAAACCGGAAAGCCGATTTATCGTGCGATTGTCTGGCAGGACAGACGCACTGCAGGTTTTTGCGAGAAGCTTCACGACAGCGGATTTGAACCTCTAATCCATGACAAAACCGGACTGTGTCTGGATCCTTATTTCTCGGCTTCGAAAGTTCGGTGGATTTTAGATAACGTTGAAGGCGCAAGAGAGAAGGCCGCGGCCCGCGAGCTTTTGTTCGGGACCGTCGACAGCTGGCTTATGTGGAATCTGACCGGCGGATTAGAGCACGTCACGGATGTCTCGAATGCCTCCCGCACACTCTTATTTAATATTCACAATTGCCGCTGGGATGAGGAGCTGCTGGATATCTTCGGCATACCCGCTTCCATGCTCCCTCGTGTGGTTCCGAGTTCGGGGCTGATCGGAAAGACGGCGCCGGCTATCCTCGGCGCACCGATCGATATCTGCGGGGCGGCCGGCGATCAGCAGGCGGCCACTTTCGGGCAGGCATGCTTCAAGCCCGGTATGACTAAAAATACTTACGGCACGGGCGGCTTTCTTCTTATGAACACGGGATCGACGCCCAAGTTATCCGACAACCGGCTTTTGAGCACCGTCGGCTGGAAGATTCCGGGCTCAACCACATATGCCTTGGAAGGAAGCGTCTTCGTAGCCGGCGCGGTCGTGCAGTGGCTCAGGGAAGGTATGGGACTGATTGAAACGAGCGCGGAAATCGAGAGCCTGGCACGACAAGTGAAAGACAACGGCGGCGTTTATTTGATTCCCGCTTTTGTCGGATTAGGTGCGCCTTACTGGGATCCTCATGCACGAGGATTAATGATCGGTCTGACTCGTGGAACGACACGCGCGCATATCGCCCGGGCTGCATTAGAATCAATAACATTCCAGTGCAATGACGTTCTTCGGGCAATGATGAACGATGCCGGCGCGCGGCTCACCGAGCTGCGGGTGGACGGGGGCGCCTCGGAAAATGATCTAATGATGCAGTTTCAGGCAGATATTTCCGGCGTTCCGGTTGTGCGTCCCGAAGTTGTTGAGACGACGGCTTTAGGAGCGGCTTACCTAGCGGGCCTCGGCTGCGGAGTATGGAAGAGCACGGAAGAAATTGAAAAATTATGGCGGCGGGAGCGGACCTTTGAGCCGACGATGTCGCAGGATCAACGCGAATTTTTAACGACACAATGGGGCCGTGCAGTGGCACGGTCTAAAGGATGGGAGCAGTAAGAATGGACTTCAACGCAAAGACTAATCCGGGGCGAGAAAGCCGTCTTCAGCAATTGGAAGAGGACAAAGTCTGGGATGTGCTCATCATCGGCGGCGGTGCGACCGGCGCCGGTATTGCGGTTGATGCCGCTGCTCGCGGTTTTTCCACGGTGTTGTTCGACACGCAGGACTTCTCCGAAGGCACCTCCAGCCGTTCTACCAAACTGATTCACGGCGGCGTTCGCTATATGAAGAATCCGCGCGACTGGAAACTGGTTCGCGAGGCGATGATCGAACGAAAACTTCTGTTGGGCAATGCGCCGCATATCGTTCATCCGGAACCGTTCATTCTTCCCTGCTATGAAAACTTCGAGCGCGAGTACTACATGGCCGGTCTTTGCCTTTACGGCGCCATGGCTTACGGCGGCTACGAGGTCGGCAAGACCGAATTCCTTTCTGCCGCCGAGACCATTCGTCGTCTTCCCGGTGTAAAGGCTGACGGCTTAAAGGGCGGTGTGCAGTTCTGGGATGCTCAGTTCGATGATTCCCGACTCAATATTGCCTTGATGAAAACGGCGGAAGCCCGCGGAGCACTTCTGCTGAACTATGTGCCTGTGGTCGGATTTGAAAGAGGCTGCGGCGGCGAAATTACCGTTGTGAAAGTCAAGGATAAATTCAGCGGCAAAGAATACAGCGTTAAGACCCGCATGGTCTTTAATGCGGCCGGTGTCTGGGCCGATGAAATCCGCCGTATGGTTTCTCCGGATGTGAAGCCGTTTATCCGCGCTTCAAGAGGCTCTCATATCGTTGTCAGCACGGATCATTTCGGCGGCAAGACCGGCATGTTTATTCCGAAAACTTCCGACGGACGGGTTCTCTTCTGCATTCCCTGGCACGGCGTTCTCGAAATCGGGACGACAGACAAGGAAGAAAAAGACATTTCCTTCAATCCGGAGCCGACGGAAGAAGAAATCGAATTCATGCTCGAGACGGCCCGCAAGTATCTTGCCTATCCGATCTCGCGCAAGGACGTGCTGGCTTCGTTTGCCGGGCTCCGTCCTTTGTTTAACCCGAATGCCGGCGGCTCGACCGCTGCGGTTTCCAGAGAGCACTCGGTGATTCCTGAATTCAAGAACATGATCACGGTCACTGGCGGCAAGTGGACGGCTTATCGCAAGATGGCCGAACACGCTATGTCTGTGGCTGTGGACCAGGGTTTAATTTACAAGCGTCCGTGTCCGACGAAATATATGTCGATTTATCGCGACAATGAGTTCAATCCTGATGAACTTGAAGCTGAGATTCTCAAAGGCACGCTGACGGATGAACAGCTGAAGGCCTACGCAGTGCACTGCCGCGACACGCAGTTTGCTATGACACCTGAGGACGTTCTTTATCGTCGTCTAAGAATCGGTCAGATGAATAAGGCTAAGACAGAAGAGCTTCTGCCTAAGATCAAAGACGTTTTTGAAGCCGAAGCCTCCGAATAAAAGTTTGGCCGAGCAAAGATTGCTCGGCCAAATTGCAAAAAACTTTATCAGCGTGTTATCAAGTTGAATTGACTTGATTTTTTACGTATAATCCTGTCCTCTCTGTTGGAGCGTTGTCCTTTCGTCATCGCTCGTCCGTTGTAAATAATGTCGTCTCGGGAATTAATCCGCCCGAGCTTAAAGATAATTTGCGGCGCATTTGTATGCGCCAAATTTATAGGTGAATAGTAATGAAAACCTTCTCGGCCAAGCCGCTTGAAGTGAAGCGTGAATGGTACGTGGTTGATGCAACCGATAAGGTTGTCGGCCGCCTTGCCGCTGAAATCGCTCTCAGACTCCGTGGCAAAGACAAGCCTGAATACACACCGCACGTCGACACGGGCGATTACATCATTGTTGTCAACGCTGACAAGCTCGTCATGACCGGTGCTAAAGCTGAAGACAAGAAATATTTCCGTCACTCCGGCTACCCCGGCGGCGTATACGAGACCACTTTCCGCAAGATGCAGGAAAAGCATCCCGGCCGTGCTCTCGAAATCGCAGTTAAAGGCATGCTTCCGAAGGGCCCGCTTGGCTATGCCATGTTCAAGAAGCTCTTCGTTTATGCCGGCAGCGACCATAAACACTCCGCCCAGCAACCCAAACAGCTTGAGATCTAAAAAATGATTGGAAATTACAACTACGGCACTGGCCGCCGCAAGAGCTCCGTTGCTCGCGTCTTCATGAAGCGCGGCACCGGCAAGATCGAAATCAACGGCCGTTCTCTTGATGAGTACATCCACCGCGAAACCGGCCGCATGGTCGTTCGTCAGCCGCTCATCCTCACCGACAACGTCGAAACATTCGACATCAAAGTCAATGTTCGCGGCGGCGGTGAATCCGGTCAGGCCGGCGCAATTCGTCACGGTATTACTCGCGCTCTGATCGATTACGATGCAGCACTCAAGTCTGTTCTGTCTCAGGCAGGTCTTGTTACACGTGACGCTCGTGAAGTCGAACGTAAGAAAGTCGGTCTTCGCAAGGCACGTCGTCGTAAACAGTTCTCCAAGCGTTAATTCGCTTCAGAATTGCGGGAACTGCCTCCGGGCAGTTTTCATCAAAAAGGTCGCTTCGGCGGCCTTTTGCTTTATATGCGGCTGAAAACTTTTTGCCGCAGACAGCCTCTCGGGTGCTACCGACGATATACTTTCCAAAAGTTTTTCAAATCCTCATTCCTAAAGGCTCTCAAAATGAAAAAAGTAAAAGTCGGCATTGTGGGCGGTTCCGGTTACACGGGCATTGAATTACTCCGCCTTTTGGCACAGCATCCGCATGCAGAGATCGTCACGATTACGGGTCGAAAGGACGCCGGAACGCATGTGGCTAAGATGTTTCCTTCGCTCAGAGGAAGAGTAGATTTGGTTTTTGAAGACCCTGCCTCTGCACCTCTAGATCAATGTGATGTTGTATTTTTTGCGACACCGCACGGCGTTGCGATGAGCATGGCCGAAGAGCTCACTTCTAAGGGTGTCAAAGTTATTGACCTTGCTGCCGATTTTCGTCTGAAAGACAAAGAAGTTTTTAAGAAGTGGTACAAGATGGACCACAAATGTCCCGAGATCTTGGCTAATGCCGTGTACAGCCAACCGGAAAGTATGCGGGACGAAATGAAGAAGGCGGACGTCCTCGGTATGGCCGGATGCTACCCGACTACGATTGAGCTTGGGCTCATGCCGCTGCTCAAACTGCATAAAGAAGTCGGCGATATTGTGAATCTTGATGTGTCGATTATTGCGGACAGCAAATCCGGCATCAGCGGCGCCGGCCGTAAAGCCGATATCAGTCTGAACTGCGCCGAATTTTCCGATAATTTCAAAGCCTACGGCGTTGCCGGACACCGTCATGAGCCGGAGATGGTGCAGCAGCTGAGCCTTTTTGCCGGAGAAACCGTTCCTCTGACGTTTATTCCTCACTTGCTGCCCAATATCCGCGGCATCTTCTCGACGATTTATGTGCGATTGAAAGAAAAGGGCAAGAGCATCGATTACCAGGCTCTTTATGAAAAAGCCTATGCTGATGAGCCTTTTGTCGACGTGCTGCCCGAAGGATCGCTGCCTGAGACGAGGATGGTGCGCGGCTCCAATATGGTTCGTATTGCGCTCTACCGCAAAGAACCTAATCTTTTGGTGATCTTGGTTGTGGAAGACAACCTGGTCAAAGGTTCAGCCGGACAGGCGGTGCAGGCCATGAACCTTGTCATGGGCCTTCCGGAAATCGAAGGTCTCGAACAGATTGCTTTGGTTCCCTAGAGACAACTGACCTGAAAATAAAAGCCGAAGGGCTGCGAATGCGGCCCTTCGTGCTAAATGCGACTAAGAATTTTTCAACAGTTTCGGATTCAGCGTATAAGTTCCTACGGTCGAGGCAGAGGCCAGAATGTGACCTTTCATGGCTTCTTTGACATCTCTGCCGTTGAAATTGCCTTTGAGCGGCAGCAGCGGGAAATCCACTGCGTAGACGGTGAAGACATAGCGATGGATGCGTTCATCATTCCACGGAGGGCAGGGACCGTCATATCCGTAATAATGTCCCTCGTTGTTCGGATCACCTTTGAAGGCGTCGGTATAGTCGTTGAGCCCCTGACGCATGCCGTTGGCGCAAGCCGGTCCTCTTTTGCCGCGAGGAGAAATTCCTTTAGAAAGCGCGGCTGCATCGATGCACGGCTCTTCCGGAACGATATCGACTAACACCCAATGAATAAAGCTTGTTCTCGGGGCGTCTGCCGGAATGGTTTCTCCTTCGACATTAGCTTTAGAGAAATCAGCAGGAACATCGTTGTCTTCGCAAATGACGATTAAAGACTTTGTTCCCAGAGGCGGGTTAGACCAGGCAATTTGAGGATTTCGGTTGCCTGCCGGCAGAGTGTGTTCTTTTCCCATCGGGTCGGGTTTTGCATAGGCGAAACCTTCAGGAATGGGCTTGCCATCTTCAAAAGAGTCGCTCCAAACGCGAAAAATCGTATCCATCATTTTCAGTCTTTCTTCTTCGGGTAACACAGGCGGAAAGTCACCGGACCGTCGTTTACCAGGCTGATTTGCATATGAGCGCCGAAAACTCCCGTCACCGGATTAAAACCGAGGGCCCGGAGCTTTTCCAGGAAACGCTCATAGAGCGCTTCTCCGAGGGCAGGATCTGCCGCCGGAGAAAAGCTCGGACGTGTACCGCTGTTGGTGTCTGCAGCCAGCGTGAACTGAGAAGCCACGAGGATTCCGCCGCCGACGGTTTTCAGGCTCAGGTTCATCTTGCCGTCGACGTCACTGAAAACTCTATAGCCAACGACTTTTTCTGCGAGGGCATCGGTGTACTCGAGCTTATCGTTTTTTTCTCCGCAGACTAAAACCATTAAGCCCTGTCCGATACTTCCGCGGAATTCGCCGTCGGCAGTAATTGACGCTTCCGAGACGCGTTGAATCAATGCAATCATGACAGGGTTACTTCAGTGTAACCTTAGCCCATTTTCTCTTGCCGACCTGAAGCGTATAGGTTCCGGGCTGGACCTGAAGGCCCTTATCCGTGACCTTTTCGCCGTTCAAATGAACACCGCCTTGGGTGACATTGCGGCCGGCTTCAGTGGTAGACGGTGCCAAACCGGCTTCTTTGATGAGCTTGAGGATGCCCATCGCTTCGCCTGCGTTTTCGAGTGTGACTTCAGGAATATTTTCAGGAACGGCACCCTTGCGGAAGCGGTTGATGAATTCCTGTTCAGCTGCGTCGGCAGCTTCTGCATTGTGGAAGCGCGTGACGATTTCTTTGGCCAGCATGACCTTGGCGTCGCGCGGATTACGGCCGGCTTCGCACTCTTTCTTGAGCTGCTGAATTTCTTCATTGCTTCTCATAGAGAGCAGGTCAAACCAGTTCCACATCAGGTCATCGGACAAGGACATGACTTTTCCGAACATTTCGTTCGGTTCTTCGGTGATGCCGATGTAGTTGTGTTTGGATTTGCTCATCTTGTTGACGCCGTCCAAACCGACAAGCAGAGGCATCGTAATGATGCACTGGGCCTCCTGGTTGTATTGACGCTGAAGCTCACGGCCGACCAAAAGGTTGAAACGCTGGTCGGAGCCGCCGAGTTCGACATCGGCTTCAAGCTCAACAGAGTCGTATCCCTGCATCAGCGGGTAGATCAGCTCGTGCATGGCAATCGGAGCCTGAGAAGCAAAACGCTTGGCGAAGTCGTCGCGTTCAAGCAGACGGGCGAGCGTATAGCGGGAGGCGAGTTTGATGAAGCCGGCCGAGCCTAATTTATTGCACCATTCGGAGTTAAAACGAACTTCGGTTTTGTCTTTGTCCAAAACTTTGTAGGCCTGATCGAGATAAGTCTTAGCATTGGCCTCGATCTGTTCACGAGTCAGCGGCGGACGAGTGGTGTTGCGGCCGGAAGGATCACCGATCGCGCTGGTGAAGTCGCCCACAAGGAAGATCACCGTATGACCGAGGTTTTGGAATTGACGAAGTTTGTTCAAGACGACGGTATGACCCAAATGAATGTCGGGAGCCGTGGGGTCAAGACCTAATTTAATTCTCAGAGGTTTACCGGTTGCTTTCGAACGAGCCAGCTTTTGTTCGAGCTCTTCTTCAACGAGGAGCGTGTCTGTGCCGCGTTTAATCAGCGCCATCGCTTCCTTAATATCTTCCGTTACCGGAAACTTTTTTGCCTGAGCAGTATCTGTCATTTTTAGAAAAATCCTGAATTATGTAGGTGGTACCCCGTGAAGACTTGAGAAAATTAATGTTTTATAATCAATCGACTCAAATCCGAAGGGCAGATTTCCAAAACAGCCCTTATTCTACTTTCTCTGCCCGACATTGTCAGATATCGGGGATGTGGGAGTGTTCGTTTTTAATAGAGAGATCAGAGTGAAGCCGTTTAGAACCAAATTTACGAAGATTTTGACAGGTCTGGGTGTGACTGCGGCTTTACTGTTTTCCATTCCTTCTTCGGCCGTTTCTCAGGAAACAGCTCTTCCCGGGAAAGGCGAAGTGGTATTAGAGAAAGCCGGCGAGATTGAACTCGGGGATTTGATTCAGCAGTGGGCCAGCGAGATGGATCACGTTTACGCCGAAACCCGCATCCAGGCAAAAGACTCGAACAAAAAGATTTTCGAAAGACTGGGCATTAACGACAAAGCATTTGTTCGTTATGTGAACTCCATCAAAGGTAAAGAGAATCCTTTTGCTCGCCTCCAGAAAGGACGTTTGATTCAGGCTCGCCTGACACCGACCGGAGAAGTCATTTCTTTGCGTGTTTTCCGTCCGATTGACTCCTTGTCTCGCGACGTCGCTTATTTCCAGGTCAGCAAAGAATCCGGAAAGTTTAAGCACGCCAATTTAAAGAGCGAGATCGATGCCTTCCCGATTGCCTCCTCCGCAGTGATTAAGACCTCGCTCGAGAGCGCAGCGGTTTCTGCAAATATTCCGGCCAATGTTTTGGCTCAAATTAAAGAAAGACTCAGCACGTCGATGGACGTGAATAAAGGTGTTGCTGCCGGCGATTCTTTCAGCGTCATTTATGAACGCCGCCAGATTGACGGAGCCGACCTCGGTTCCGGAAAACTTTTGGCAATTGAGTATTTCTCCAAAGGCAAGACCATTGATTCTTACTGGTACGAGGGCGAAGGCGTCGAAGGTTATTTCGACTCCGAGGGCAACAACACAGACATTACGTTCCTGCGTATGCCCTGCGAAGCCCGCGTAACCTCTACTTTTAACCGCGTTCGTAAGCATCCTGTGACAGGACGCCTGCGTCCGCACTGGGGTGTTGACCTCGGTGCACCGCGCGGAACACCGGTTTACGCAGCCGGCGACGGAGTGATTTCTTCCAAGAAATATCAACGCCGCGGCTACGGTTACTGGCTTGAGCTCACTCATGCCGGCGGTTATAAATCACTTTACGCTCACTTGAGCAAGTACGCAGCCGGCATGGCCGAAGGCGTCAAAGTGAAGAAAGGACAGCTGATCGGATATGTCGGTACTTCCGGTATGGTGACCGGTCCTCATCTTCACTATGAACTGAAGAAAGACGGTCAGCAAATCAATCCGCTCATCGCCGATCTTCGAACCGGAGAAAACCTGAAAGAGGATGCGCTGGAAGATTTCAAGCTTGCAATCTCTCCGATGCGCCGCCAGATCGCAATGCTGAGCCGACTTCAGCTTGCGCAGAATTCAGCCGCAACAGGTTCGGACTAAACGACTTGTTAGAATTTGAGGCCTCAGTTGTGTGAGGCCTTTGTTTTTATGTGCACTCCGAATATTCCTATTTACGTCGGCATGATGTCCGGCACCAGCATGGACGGTGTTGACGCTGTCGCATGCGTTTTTAATGAAAAAGGCTGTCAATTTATTGCCCGCAGTTTTGAGCCTTACTCGGACATGCTGCGCGAAAGCCTGCTTTCCTTGTGTCAGACCGGACCGGACGAAGTCTTCCGCATGCAGAACGGTGCCAACGAGATCGCAAAGATTTATGCTAAGGCTTTCAATAAGCTGCTGACAGACAGCGGACTGAATTACAAGAACATCCGGGCGATCGGTGCGCACGGCCAGACGATACGGCACAATCCGCAGATCGGCGCGAGCACTCAGCTGATCAACGGGGCTTTACTGGCGGAGCTCACAAAAACGGATGTGATTACGGATTTCAGAAGCCGTGACTTGGCTGCCGGCGGAGAAGGGGCACCGCTGGTTCCCGCCTTTCATAAGTGGGTGCTGAGCGGAGATGTGCCGCGCGGCATTTTAAATATCGGCGGCATCAGCAATCTTACCGTACTGCCCGAGCGCGGCAGCGACGACGAAGTTCTGGGTTTTGACTGCGGCCCAGGAAACGTGCTGATGGACGCATGGATCGAAAAGGTCAACCACGTTCGATATGATCAGGATGCCGTGTGGGCACGCAGCGGTAAAGTCATTCCGCAGCTGCTGGAGAGTTTGAAACAGGAGAAATTCTTTTCTCTGGTGCCTCCGAAGAGCACGGGACGCGAGCTTTTCAACCTGCCTTGGCTGGAAGCCCGATTAAACGGAGAAAAACCGGAGGACGTGCAGCGGACGCTGGTTTCCTTTACTGCAGAAACCGTCACGGATGCGATTCGCAATTTTGCGCCGCACATCAAAGAGCTGAGAGTCTGCGGCGGAGGCGCCAAGAATCCTCTGATGATTAGTGAGCTGGCACTGCTCAATCCCGAGTTGGTTGTCACGACAACTGCGGAGCTCGGCGTGGATCCGCAGGACGTTGAGGGGTTGGCGTTTGCGTGGCTGGCTTATCGTTTTGACCGCCGAGAGCCGGGAAATCTGCCGAGTGCCACCGGCGCATCCGGTTCTCGAATTCTGGGCTGCTTGTATCCCGCCTAAACGAAAAGACCTCCTTGCGGAGGTCTCTGACGATTTTGTCGTGTCTTAATGCTTAGACGGAGAAGCTGGAGCCGCAGCTGCAGGTTGTCGTCGCATTCGGGTTCTTAATCACGAACTGTGCGCCTTCGAGGTCTTCTTTGTAGTCGATCTCGGCACCGACGAGATACTGATAGCTCATGGAGTCGATCAGGAGGGTGACTCCGTTTCTGACCATCACAGCGTCGTCTTCGTTGGTGGTTTCATCAAAAGTGAAGCCGTACTGGAAACCGGAGCATCCTCCGCCCTGAACGAATACTCTGAGTTTGAGATTCGGGTTGCCTTCTTCGTCAATCAGTTCTTTAACTTTGAGGCTGGCGGCATCGGTGAAGATAATGGGGTCGGGAAGCTTGATCTGTTCCTGATCCTGAACATTGTTTTCAGCCATTATTTTTCCTTGCAATAAGTAAATTTAGTACTACGGATTATAGAGAATCCGTCAATAGCACAAGGCCGGATTAGGTCATAATTTGTGAAAACAAACGGATTCCGTCCAACAGATTAAGCCGTTTGATTTTAGGAAGCGATGCCGCGTTCAGCGGAGTTTCAAACTTATAATTCTTTGATAATCGCCTGCGGATCAACCCCCGCAGTTTTATGGCTTACTTATGGGAAAAGCACATGTTCAACAAGAATTCGACCATCGAAATATCTGACCCGGCTGTATGGGAAATCATTCAAAAAGAGGGCAAACGTCAGGAAGATCAGATTGAACTGATTGCCAGTGAGAACTACGCCTCTCCGGCCGTTATGGCGGCCCAAGGCTCGGTGTTGACCAATAAGTATGCCGAAGGATATCCCGGCAAACGCTACTACGGCGGCTGCGAGTATGTTGACGAGGCTGAAACGCTGGCCAAAGAACGTGCCCTCAAACTCTTCTGCGAACCGGTCGGCGTAGAAATGGCGGTTAACGTACAGCCGCACTCCGGAGCTCAGGCCAATATGTCCGTTTTCTTCGGCCTGCTCAATCCCGGCGACACGGTGATGGGTATGTCGCTTGCCGAAGGCGGCCACTTGTCTCACGGCATGAAGCTCAATATGTCCGGCAAGTGGTTCAACGTCGTAAGCTACGGCTTAAACGACAAAGAAGAAATTGACTACGACCAGGTAGAAAAGCTTGCTGAAGAAAACAAGCCCAAAATTATCATCGCCGGAGCTTCTGCTTATTCCTTATATATCGACTTCAAGCGTTTCAGCGAAATTGCGAAGAAAGTCGGCGCTTACCTTATGGTCGATATGGCGCACTATGCGGGGCTCGTTGCCGCCGGAGTTTATCCGAGTCCGTTCCCTTACGCCGATATCGTGACGACCACGACCCACAAGACGCTGCGCGGACCGAGAGGCGGCATGATCTTCTGCCGTCCCGATCTGGAAAAACAGATCAATATGGCGGTCTTCCCCGGTGTTCAAGGCGGTCCCCTGATGCATGTGATTGCCGCTAAGGCAGTCGCTTTCGGCGAAGCATTAAAACCGGAATACAAGGAATATCAGCAGCAGGTCATCAAGAATGCTGCTGCAATGGCTGACGCTCTGACGAAACGCGGCCTTCGTATTGTCTCCGGACGCACCCAGAGTCATGTGATGCTCGTGGACCTTCGTTCTAAGAATATCACCGGGAAAGAAGCTGAAACCGTTCTTCATGAAGTCGGTATTACGGTCAATAAGAATTCGATTCCGAACGACCCGCAGAAACCCTTCGTAACCAGCGGTATTCGCTTGGGTTCTCCTGCCATGACGACCCGCGGCTTCAAAGAAAATGAAGCGATCGAAGTCGCCAATCTCATCGCTGACGTGCTTGATGCACCTAAGAACGAACAGGTGCTCGCCAACGTAAAAGAACGTGTTGCAAGTCTCGTTGCCCGATTCCCTGTTTATTTGGCAACCGTGTAAGGCTGATTCAGGAGCGATCCTATGCTTTGTCCCTACTGCAAAGAACCCAACACTCAAGTTATTGACTCCCGCACCTGTGAAGAAGGTTCGGCCATTCGGCGCCGGAGAAAGTGTCCGAACTGCGGTGCCCGCTTCACGACGTACGAAAAGGCCGCACTGCAGATGCCGCTCATTATCAAGAAAAACGGCAGCGTTCGGGAGGCCTACAACAGCGAGAAGCTGCGCCGCTCCATGCAGATTGCGCTGCGCAAGCGCCCTGTGAAAGCAAGCGAGCTCGACTCGGCCATTTCACGCATTGAGAAGCAGCTTCAAGTGTCCGGGGAAAAGGAAGTGACCTCCAAACGCGTCGGAGATATGGTCATGCTCGAGTTGAAGAAACTCGATAACGTGGCCTATGTCCGCTACGGTTCGGTCTACTTTAACTGCGGGACGTTGGACGACATGATCAAGCTCGTTGAAAACGCCCGAGACGACCAAGGAAAGGATGAAAAATGAGTTTTTCCGATTGTTCATATATGCGCCGTGCGCTGGAGCTGGCGAAGAAAGCTCGTTTTAACTGTCCGCCGAATCCGGCCGTGGGCTGCGTGATTGTCAAAGACCGCCGCATCATCGGCGAAGGTTTTACTCAAAAGACCGGCGAGGCACATGCCGAAGTCATGGCCTTGCGCGACGCGGCCTCCCGCGGAGAAAGCGTAGAGGGCGCAACGGTTTACGTAACGCTCGAGCCGTGTTCACACTACGGCCGCACACCGCCCTGCGCCCTAGCGCTTAAAAATGCGAAGGTTGCCCGCGTGGTTGCAGCCCTGAAAGATCCCAATCCTTTGGTGGCAGGCAAGGGCCTCAAGATGCTGGAAGAAGCCGGCGTTAAAGTTGAGTGCGGGCTGGAAGCCGAAGAGGCCGAAGAGATCAACCGCGGATTTTTAAAGCGTCAAAGAGAAGGCATGCCCTGGGTCCGCACTAAGATGGCCATGAGTGTGGACGGCAACACAGCGCTTGCCAACGGCAAGAGCCAATGGATTACTTCGGAAGAAGCCCGTGCAGACGGGCACTTCTGGCGCGGTATCAGCGGCGCGGTGCTGACCGGGCTCGGGACCGTGCTGGCAGATAATCCTCAGATGACGGCGCGTTTCGAAGGTGTTACTCGCCAGCCTCTGAAAGTCGTCGTGGACTCCAATCTCAGTCTGAATCCGGATCTGAAGATTTTCCAGGGCGGAAAGACTCTGCTGGTGTGCGCGCACTACGACATAGTGCGGGCTGAGAACTTTGAGAGTCAGGGCGTTGAGGTGATTGAACTTCCCGGCAAAGACGGCAAGGTGGATCTCAGAGCTCTGATGCGCGAGCTTGCTAAGCGCGAAATCAATGATGTGCATGTAGAAGCAGGAGCTCGTCTGAACGGAGCCTTGGCGATGGAAGGTCTGATTGATGAATATCTGATCTACGTGGCGCCGGTTTTTTTAGGCGATGGACGCCGTCTGCTGGATTTACCATCTTTTAAAGACCTTTGTGAGGGTGTCGCGTTAGAATTCACCGATATTCAAAAAGTTGGTCCGGATGTGCGTCTGATGCTCCGTCCGGTGCGCTAAATAAGGAGACGATATTTATGTTTACAGGAATTATTCAGGCCGTCGGCCGTATTCGCGACAACGAAGAGATTGGTGACGGTCTGCGTATTCATGTTGAAGCCCCGGAACTTGGTTTGGACACGGTCAAGATCGGTGACTCGATCGCCATCAACGGCGCCTGCATGACAGTGGTCGAAGTCGATGAGAAGCGATTTAAAGTTGAAGTTTCTGCCGAGTCACTCAGCAAAACCGCCGGCTTGGACGGATGGGGCTATGTGAACCTGGAAAAGGCCATGCGTCTCGGCGATCGTTTAGACGGTCACATTGTGAGCGGCCATGTTGACGGCGTAGGCGAAGTCGACGCCTTCGATAAAGTTGCCGAATCCTATCGTTTGGTGGTTCGCTGCCCGATGAAACTTGCTAAGTTCCTGGCCTATAAAGGTTCGGTGGCCATCAACGGCGTTTCCCTGACGATCAACGAAGTGGAAGACACACCTGCCGGCACCCGCATCAGCATCAACTTAATTCCGCATACTTTCGAGCACACCGCTTTCAAGCACACCAAGAAGCGCGACCTGGTCAATGTCGAAGTGGATACGGTTGCCCGCTACATCGAAAGAATGTATTCGCTCACCGAGCATAAATAATTGAATTTTTGACGGCCTTTGAACCCAACGCGGAGCGATTCGCGGAGGATTTCAAAGGCCGTTTTGTTAGAATTCCGCCTATCAATTTAACGGAGAAGAATGTGTCCATTGAATTCATTAAACCGAATGCAGACGGCAGTGATTTGAAAATCGGTATTGTTTCCGCCCGCTTCAACGACTGGGCCTGCGATGCCATGTTTGCATCCTGCTACGAAGAGCTCAAAGCTCATGGGGTAAAAGACGAGAACATCGTGGTAACCACGGTTCCCGGCGCTTTGGAAATCCCCGGAGCACTTGTCATGCTCTACGAAGGCTATCCGGATTTGGACGCCTTAGTTGCAATCGGCTGCGTGATCAGAGGAGAAACCTATCACTTTGAACTGGTCGCCAATGAGTCTTCCCGTGGCGTGACAAACTTCGTTATGACCGAAGGCATCTCTGTGGCCAACTGCATTCTGACAGTTGAAAACGAAGAACAGGCCAAAGCCCGCGTCCAGGAAAAAGGTGCCGACGCCGCTCGCGTGGCTCTGGAAATGGGCAATCTGCGCCGCTTCTGCGGACAGCGCGTTATGGAAAATTTCGGAGAAGATGATGGACAGTAATCATACGGGAGCCAAGAGCCCCGCAAAGAAGCGCGGAGGCCGGAGCGCCCGTCGCCGTTCACGCGAATTCGCTCTTCAGGGCGTTTATCAGTGGCTGATGAGTCATACCGACCCGGAAGCAATTGATGCTGCAGCTTTGGAAGCTGAAGATTTTGACAAAGCCGATCAGGCTTTCTACCGTGAACTGCTTCACGGCGTTACCGAAGAGTTCCCGTCTCTTGAGGCGAGCTACGCTCCTCATATCGACCGTGAAGTGACTTCGTTGTCTCCGATTGAAAGAGCCATTCTTTTAATCGGCACGTACGAACTTAAAAACACGACGACGCCTTATCGCGTTGTGATCAACGAGGCAGTGGAACTGGCTAAGAGCTTCGGCGGTTCCGACGGCTTTAAATATGTCAACGGAGTTTTGGACAAGATGGTTCCGGAACTTCGTCCCTACGAGGTTGTGAAAGGCAAAAATGCCTGAGCACCCTGCCTGTACGGTGACTCCGAATCCGCTTGATGAATTCGGAGTCATATCTCGTTTTTTTACGGACCGCTCTTTTTATCCGTCTGCGTGGCCTTCACAAGGCGCAGGGGACGACTGTGCGTTTCTTGACGTCGGACCGATGCGTTTAGCCGTGACGGCCGACATGATGGCCCTCGGGTCCCATTTCCTAGAAAATGCCGATCCTTATACGGTAGGCCGCAAAGCGCTTGCCGTGAACTTATCTGATCTTGCCGCTGCCGGCTCTGAACCGAAAGCGTTTTTTCTCTCTATTTCTCTGCCTCGCATCGACCAGTGTTGGCTGGATGGTTTTTCCAAAGGTCTTTTGGAAGAGGCGCGCCGTTTTAATTGTCCGCTTCGCGGCGGAGATACTGTCAAATCCTTTGCAAAACCGGGACAGCCCCCTTACACCGCGATTTCCATCACTGCGATGGGCGAACTGCCTGCCGGCAAAGGACTGACCCGAGCCGGTGCTCGAGTCGGCTATGATATTTGGGTCTCCGGCACGCCGGGAGACGCGTTTGCAGCGCTCGGTCAGATCTTCGGATACTGGACGTTTGCCGAGCCGCTTTTCGGATATTTCCGTTCCCGCATGGATTTGCCTGAACCTCGGGTGGCGCTCGGCCGCGGATTGCTCAATGTCGCCACGGCCTGCTGCGATATTTCCGATGGTTTGGTTGGAGATCTGAAGCATATCCTGGAGCGATCGGGGGTTTCAGCTCGCCTTTTCTGGCCGGCTTTTCCGAAGTCCGACGCAATGAAACTTCTTCCCGAAGCCATCCAACAGCGCTGTATTTTGTCCGGCGGAGATGATTACGAATTGCTCTTTACCGCACCTTCTCATTGCCGCGGAGAAGTCGAACGAATCGCTGAGCGTGCAGGTACTCGTGTGTCCCGCATCGGCGAGATTGTTCCGGCAGGGGATCCCTTAAAAATTATTGATGCAAACGGTGCGGAGGTCGCGTGCGGGGCCTCATTTAACCATTTCGGAGAGGCCGGCTCATGAAATCCTATAAAACGACACCGCCTTCTTTTAAGACAGTGCTTGAACACCCTTGGCTTTGGATCTCAACATTCTTCGGATCCGGCTGCATTACGCCGGCGCCGGGAACTTGGGGTTCCTTTGCGGCGTGGGGCGCCTTCTGGCTTTTGGATATGTGGCTCGGACGGAGCTTCATCTGGGCCGCGGCATTGGTTTTATTTGTGCTCGGATGTGTCTCGGTCGGTAAAAGTACTGCTTATTTAAATAAAGTCGATCACGGCTCCATCGTGGTCGATGAAGTCGTCGCGGTATGGGTGGTTCTGCTTCTGACGCCTTTGGGTTTCTGGTGGCAGCTCTCATCCGTAATCGCGTTTCGTTTTTTTGACATCGTTAAGCTTCCGCCCGCATCGGTGGTGGACAGAGGCCGTCAGAACGGCTTTACTGTCATGCTTGACGATATATTCGCGGCTGTTTATGCCATTCTGGTTATTAATTCGATGGCCTGGGTGGCAGGGTTCTACGGAGCCGCTTCACCTTTTTGGATTTTGCGATGAATAAAGAAATAGAAGATAAAGTCAAAGAACTCAGCCGCCGCATTGTCGGTACCGGTCAGATCGTGGTTGCCGCCGAGTCCCTCACCGGCGGAATGATCAGTTCAGCCCTGACGTCGATTCCCGGCGCGAGCGAATGGTTCGAGCGTGGTTTCGTGACTTACACCAATCAAGCGAAGCACGAGATGCTGGACGTTCCGCAGTCTATTCTTGACCGCTTCTCTGCCGTGAGCACTCAAACCGTATCGCAGATGCTTGAAGGCGCGATTCGTCACTCCAACGCTACCATGGCCGTGGCCGTCAGCGGTATTGCAGGTCCGGACGGTGCAATGCCGGGCAGACCCGTCGGTACTGTGTTTATCGGCTGGAAGCGCAAAGATGAGATGGCCGAAGTCGGCCGCTATGCATTCAAGGGCGACCGTCAGAGCGTGCGCGAGCAGACGGTTGCCGTCGCTATCCAAGGGTTAATCGAAATGCTCGACGAAAGGCAGCCATCATGAGTATCTGGCTCGATATTCTCTGTTTAATTCTGCTGATTCTCCTCAACGGTTTTTTTGCCATGAGCGAGATCTCCATCGTTACAGCTCGCCGCAGCAAGCTGCAAATGCTGGCAGATCAAGGCGCGAGCGGTGCAGAGCTTGCTTTGTCTCTGTCTGAAAACCCGACAAGAGCGCTTTCTACCATCCAGGTCGGCATTACTTCTATCGGCATTCTTTCCGGTATCGTCGGTGAGTCGGCATTGGTGGATCCGCTTTCTAATTTTCTTGTAGACACCATTCACATTCCGGCTGCGACCGCTCGCGGTGCTTCAATGGCAGTGGTGGTTATTCTGATCACGTACTTCTCCATTGTGATCGGTGAATTGGTTCCGAAACGTATCGGTCAGATGGGCGCTGACGCGATCTCCCGTTTGGTTGCTAAGCCCATCCACTGGCTGGCTATCCTGGCCATGCCTTTCGTGAAGCTGCTCTCTTTCTCCACAGAGCTGCTTCTTAAGATCCTCGGCATTAAGCAGGACGATCAAAAGATCACGGAAGAAGAAATTCATTCCATGATCGACGAAGGCGGAGAGGCCGGCGTGATTGACGCGCAGGAACACACGATGGTCAAAAATGTTTTCCGTTTGGATGACCGTGCCGTTGCGTCCCTGATGGTTCCGCGTTCCGAAGTCCAGTACTTGGACTTGGAAGATACACGCGAAGTCAATATGGAAAAAGTTCTCAACTCTCAGCATTCTCGTCTTCCGGTTTGCTACGGAGGTCTGGACGACATCCGAGGTGTGGTCACCACACGTCTGCTTTTAAAGCAGATGGTCAATGACGGTAAACCCAACTTCAAGGTGAACTACGAGCCCGTACTCTACGTTCCGGAATCTATTTCCGGTATGGAGCTGTTAGACACCTTCAGAAAGAGCGACGCAGCGTTGGCGATGGTAGTTGACGAATACGGCGCAATCTTAGGTCTGGTGACGCCGCACGATGTGCTGGAAGCTATTGCCGGCGAATTTAAGCCGGATGCTCCGGAAGACGCTCAGATCATTCAGAAGGGCGAGAACTGCTATGAAGTCGACGGCTTGCTGCCGATTCCCGAACTGAAAGACTTGCTCGACATTGATGAGGTGCCGGACGAAGATAAGGACCGCTATACGACGGTTGCAGGCATGGTGATCTTCCTTCTGGAGCGCCTGCCCCGTACCGGAGATCGAGTCAAATGGGACGGCTGGGAATTCCGTGTTATGGTTATGGACGGACGCCGTCTGGACCGTATCCTGATTACCAAACTGCCGTCTGCAGATGACGTTAAGGAAAAAGAGAGCTAGACAATTTCGGGCCGGCCGTGAGCCGGCCTTAAAGAAGCACTCAAAACAAAAGACCGCTGTCCCGGCGGTCTTCTCGTATGCGGAGAGGAAGCTACTTAGACGAAGGGTTCTTAGGATCCTTCTTCACAATCGGGTGCTTCTCATCGTATTCGATACCTTTGAAGATACCGAAAGAGCTTGCGGCAATCAATGCCGCGCCAAGGTAGCGCCTGGGGCTGCCGTTTTTAAGGACCAATCTTGCAATTGCCACCGCAGCCGGAATAAACACCGTTCGAGCCAAGGGGATGGCAACTTTCGGATTAGTTAAACCTAGGGCCTGCATGGTTTTAACCGCGTCGACTCCGATGTTTTTGACAGCGGATGCGGGTTTGCTGCGCATATAGGTCAACTCATCTTGAATCTGAGCTCTTTGTTCACCTGCCTTGACGGTCAGTTGTGCAAGCTTACGAGCAACGTCTTCATTTGCCTGCATTGTTGTTCTCCCCTTCGGTAGGATCGACCGGCTGTTGGGCGGCGACGCCTGCTTTCTTATTGCAGGAAGCACGGAAAGCGGCTACGTCGGCAGCCAAAATCTGACGAGATTCCTCAAACGCATAAGGCATATTAGCCGCAAGGTTGCGGGCTTTGCCTAAGAAGAAAAGGAACAGGAGCAGATAGACGCCTGCTATGCAGCAGGAAACGAAAATGCGGTGATCTTCCCAGAAAATAACAAGAAGTGCGACCGATATAAAAACGAGCGCAAAGAGGCCGAAAAGGGCGGCAAGAACAGCATAAATTGCTGTCTTTGCCGCGTTGTTTTTGGCGACGGAGAGCTCGATAGAAGCAATTTGAAGACGCGTCGCCAAACCGTCAACCACCTGATTAAGGATGGTGAAGAGTCCGGGGTCGGCGTTATTTCTATCTGACATATCTATCTCCGAAAGCCTCGGGAAGAATTACTTGCGAGCAACCAAGAGACCGAGCAGGAGGCCGCCGACAGCAGCGATACCGACAGCACGCCAAGGATTGGAGCGAACGCAGTCGTTAACTTCACCGGCAATTTCTCTGCCTTCTTCAGAAGTCTTCTCGTAGAAGCTCTTCATGTTTCTGCTTGCACGTGCCAGGCATTCTTTAGCTTTTGCCTGGAGCTCTTTAGCTTCTTCGCCGGTAGCGGCGGAGGCCTGCTTCAGGAATTCGTCAGCCTGTTCGAGGGCAGTGTCAACATTTTCACGAACTACGGCTTCAATTTTGTTTTCCATACTGAAATTACCTCCCTTTAAGGATATCTATATGTTTGAAAAGTCTATCACCTGCCGTAAACCCAGCTGATTACAGCGTCCATAACGGGTATGGAATTGATCGCGGAAGGTCCGTTGACGATGGCCGCGACGGCATAGCGTTCGCCGCTTTTCGTCTGAACATACCCCGCAATCGAACGGACGTTTTGGATATATCCCGTTTTGACGTGTGCGCTGCCCTGAGCGACATGTCTTTTTCTCATGGTCCCGTCAACGCCGGAGATCGGCAGCGAGGAGACGAATTCAGGCATCTGCGGAGAGTTCCACATATGTTTCAGGACCGTCACGAAGGCATCTGTAGAAACGGACGTGGTACGAGAAAGACCGCTGCCGTTGTCGATTTTGAGCGAGGAGGCAGGAATCTTTAGGGAAGCGGCCCATTCATAGACGGCGGCTCGGGCCCCCTCTAAGTTTTTGGGTTCGTCTTTCTGAGTTTTGGCTAACGCGAGGAAGAGCTGACGAGCGATGATGTTGTCGCTGTACTTATTCATGTTGTAGACAAGTTTCGTCAAAGGCTCGGAGTACGAAGAAGCAAGCACTTTGTAATCCTCAGAGTCTTCGGGGAGTTTGCCTTGAACGACTTTGCCTTTCCAGGAGCCTCCGGCTTTTTTCCACATGTCGGCAAAGACGACCTGAAGATACTGGTCGGCTGAGAGGCTGGTGTAGAAGTAGTCCTTAGGGCCGCACTTCAGCGGGAATTTTCCTTTGAAGGCAGGTTTAAGCGGATTGGAGAAATCCGGATTGATCTGCTTTCTCCATGCTCCGCAGCCTTCTTTGCTTAAAGGAATGCTTTCGGGAAGCTTCACACCGGCGATTCTCGGCTCGGGATAAAGGTAGGCGACGCCGGCTTCTTTATCAGGGCGGATTCTAATGAAGAAAGAGCGGGAGTTCACCATCAAGGCGTCAGGTCCCAGGTTGTAAGGACGGTTGCCTTCTCCGTCGAATGCAAAAGGATCAATAGGCGTCACATCAAAGTGTGAGCGGTCGGCAATGATATTTCCTTTGATTTCTTTGACGCCGCGGGCGCGGAGATTGTCGACCAGAAGCCAGAAGCGCTCGATAGTCAAGGAGGGCGCACCGTGCCCGACTAAATAAAGATCTCCGTTGAGCACTCCTTTTTTATCCGGTTCCTCAGAGGAAACGAATCGGGTCGTCCAGACTTTTGCGGGTCCCAGAAGCTGCAGCGCCGCAGCTGAAGTAATGACTTTGGCACTGGACGCCGGCACTCGAGGTGTAGAACCGTTGAACTTTAAGGTGGTTCCTTTGTCGCTGAGCGGAATGACGGAGAGCGAAAAATCGCTTTTAGGGACTTTGCATGAGTTCAGGGCCTTCTGAATGGGCGCCGGAAGGGAGGGTGCTGATTTTTGGGAGGCTGCCTGACCGGAAGGGGAGAAAAAAATGAAAAAAGACAGGGCGACGACGCTAAATTTAACCACTTCAATCCTCACAAAACATCAGTAAAACTCGAGCAAAGATGCCATTTTTACGCGACATTACATGTTGTTAACAAAACGTCGCATTTGAAACACATTTGTTTACAGAGTTTGTTAGTATAAACACCTATTTGAGAACGGCCTTGAAAAAAGACTGCATAGCCTCATATAAGGAAATATTGGTAAAGCCTAGCGCTTTGATAA
This sequence comes from Parasutterella sp., assembly GCF_057870745.1. Classification (NCBI taxonomy): domain Bacteria; kingdom Pseudomonadati; phylum Pseudomonadota; class Betaproteobacteria; order Burkholderiales; family Sutterellaceae; genus Parasutterella; species Parasutterella sp. Next base: position 38,610 of record NZ_DBMALT010000006.1, read on the forward strand.
ACACAAATAGGAGTTTTAAAGATGAAGATTCGTCCTTTGCACGACCGCGTTATTGTTAAACGCGTTGACGCCGAAACACGTACAGCCAGCGGTATTTATATCCCTGAAGCAGCCGGTGAAAAACCTGACCAGGGTGTTGTCCTCGCTGTCGGTCCCGGCAAGCGTGACGAAGCAGGCAAGCTCATCCCTATGGATGTTAAAGTAGGCGACCGCATTCTGTTCGGCAAATATTCCGGCCAGAACGTGAAGGTCGACGGGGACGAATACCTCGTAATGCGTGAAGAAGACATTATGGGTGTCCTCGAGTAAGACGACCTAGTACAGAATTTAGAAATAGGAGATTAAGTAAATGACAGCAAAACAGGTTTTGTTCGGCAATGACGCTCGTTCCCGTATGGTCAACGGCGTTAACGTTCTTGCCGATGCCGTTAAAGTAACTCTCGGACCGAAAGGCCGCAACGTTGTTCTCGAACGCGCTTTCGGCGGCCCGACTATCACCAAAGACGGTGTTTCTGTTGCAAAAGAAGTTGAACTGAAAGACAAGTTTGAAAACATGGGAGCTCAGATGGTTAAGGAAGTGGCTTCCAAGACCAGCGACAACGCCGGTGACGGTACGACGACAGCTACCGTTTTGGCTCAGGCTATCGTTGACGAAGGCATGAAGTATGTTGCCGCCGGTATGAGCCCGATGGATCTGAAGCGCGGTATCGACAAAGCTGTTGCTGCTGCCATCGAACAGCTCCACTCCCTCAGCAAGCCGACAACTACCAGCAAGGAAGTTGCTCAGGTCGGCGCTATTTCCGCTAACTCCGATCATGAAATCGGCGACATCATTGCCGAAGCCATGGAAAAAGTCGGTAAGGAAGGCGTTATCACTGTCGAAGACGGCAAGAGCCTGCACAACGAACTCGAAGTTGTTGAAGGTATGCAGTTTGACCGCGGCTACCTCTCTCCGTACTTCATCAACAACCCTGACAAGCAGGTAGCTCTCCTTGAGAACCCCTACCTCCTCTTGGTTGAGAAGAAGATCAGCAACATTCGCGATCTTCTCCCGATCCTTGAACAGGTTGCTAAGTCCGGCCGTCCTCTGCTCATCATTGCAGAAGACATCGAAGGCGAAGCTCTGGCCACATTGGTTGTCAACAGCATCCGCGGTGTTCTGAAGACTGTTGCCGTTAAGGCTCCGGGCTTCGGTGATCGCCGTAAGGCCATGCTCGAAGATATCGCTATTCTGACAGGCGGTACCGTCATTTCCAGCGACGTCGGTCTGACCCTTGAAAAGGCCACACTTGCCGAACTCGGTTCTGCTAAGAAGGTTGAAGTCAACAAAGAAAGCACCACGATCATCGACGGCGCCGGCAAGGAAGATCAGATCGAAGCTCGTGTTAAACAGATCCGTGCTCAGATGGAAGAAACTTCCAGCGACTACGATCGTGAAAAACTTCAGGAACGCGTTGCCAAACTGGCAGGCGGTGTTGCTCTGATCAAGGTCGGTGCTGCTACTGAAGTTGAAATGAAGGAAAAGAAAGCCCGTGTTGAAGATGCTCTGCATGCCACACGTGCTGCTGTTGAAGAAGGCGTTGTTGCCGGCGGCGGCGTTGCTCTGATCCGTGCAAAACAGTCCATCAAAGACATCAAGGGCGACAACCCCGAACAGGACGCCGGCATCAAGATCGTTCTCCGCGCTATGGAAGAACCGATGCGTCAGATCGTCCGCAACGCCGGTGACGAACCCAGCGTCGTTGTTGACCGTGTCGCTAACGGCAAGGGCAACTTCGGCTTCAACGCTCAGACCGGTGAATACGGCGACATGATCGAAATGGGCGTTCTGGATCCGACTAAGGTTACCCGTACAGCTCTGCAGAATGCAGCTTCCGTTGCCAGCCTGATCCTGACAACCGAATGCATGATTGCTGACATGCCTGAAGACAAGCCTGCAATGCCCCCGATGGGCATGGGCGGCGGAATGGGCGGAATGCCCGGCATGATGTAATCATCCGCTGAGTTAAGCTAACAAAACACCCGGAGGTCTCGCACCGACGGGTGTTTTTCTTATGTACAGACGGCGAAAAGTCTTCTTTTCGAGGTGGCTTATTGAGTCGCCGCCTAGCGGTAAACCGCATTCTCTGTAGAAAGATATTTGGCATACAATCCAAAGGAAGACGAATAAGAAGGACAGGAAGTGTAGATATGCGATGGAAGTTCATACTCGGTCTTCTGACCACATGCGCCGTTTTAATGTCCATGAGCTATACGATGCTCATTCCCTTCCTGCCCATGTATCTCATTCAGGATTTAGGTGTCGTAAAAGCCGACGTGGACATGTGGTCGGGAGCGATATTTGCCATCACATTCCTTGTCAGCGGCATCATGGCGCCCATCTGGGGGGCGCTGGCCGATAAGAAAAGCCGCAAGCTCATGGCGCTTCGCGCCGGCTTTTGCCTGGCGATCACTTACTTCCTAGGCGCCCTGGTATCCAATCCGTGGGAGCTGCTCGGCGTTCGTTTTATTCAGGGCCTGTCCGCAGGGCTGTGGCCGGCACTGCTTGCGATCATTTCTGTTGAATCCCCGAAACTTAAGCTCGGTTTCTGCATGGGCGTCATGCAGGGCGGCATGACAGCCGGCGGCGTGCTCGGACCATTATTCGGCGGCTTGCTGGCGGATCAATTCGGCATGCGTATGGCGTTCTTTATCGCGGCCGCCGCTTTGTTCCTGATCACGTTGGCTTTGTTCTTCTTCGTTAAAGAAGAGCCGAGAAAACCGGATCCGAATGCCAAACCGGTCAAGATTTGGGACTTTTCTTTGTGCAAGATTCCGGCCGTTAAGCGCATGCTGATCTGCGCCGGCGTGGTTCAGCTGACGATTTTGATGCAGCAGCCGATCATGCCGCTGTATGTGGCGGAGCTGCAGGGGTCGATGGAACGCATCGTTTTGATTTCCGGCATCGTGTTTTCCGTGACAGGTATTTCCGGAGTCCTCGCTTCTCCGGTCTGGGGCATCCTGGGACAGAACTGGGGTTACCGTCCCGTGCTTTATTTGTCGCTGCTCGGTGCCGGAATATTCGGAATTGTGCAGGTGTTTCCGAACTCGCTTGAGTGGTTCACGATTTGGCGCTTTGTCGGCGGTTTAGCCTTTGCCGGCATTTTCCCGGCCATCAACGCGGTGCTGACGGTTTCTACGAATGCCAATGACAAGGGACGCGTTTTCGGACTTTCGTATTTGGCTCAGCAGTTGGGCGCGGTGATGGGCCCGATTGTCGGCGGTGCAATGACTGCGTACTTCTCTTATAAGTTTATCATCGGAATGTCCGGCTTTATCTGTCTGCCGCTCGTCCTTTATCTGTTCCTCAAGAGACCGGCTAAGACGGAAGGTACCGGAACACCGCTGGTGTAGGAATACTTCTCAAGTTCGTGTGGCTTTTTGCAAAACGTCCGCCAGCTAAACATGCGACGGACGTTTTCATCATTTTCAGCGAGCGGATTGCTAAAATTCGTGCTCAAACACAATTCGAACGTTTGGAGAAAGCCATATGAAATTCACCGATATGCTTCAGCACTGCTGGGATGTCAACCAATCATTACTTTGTGTCGGTTTAGACCCCGATCCCAAACGTTTTCCGAAGCAGTTTGAAGGCAATAAGCACGCCATTCTGGATTTCTGCTGGGACATCGTTAAATCGACCGGAGATCTGGTCTGCGCGTTTAAGCCGCAGATTGCTTACTTTGCGTCTTCCGGCGCCGAAGATCAGCTCAAAGAACTGATCGCTCGAATCCACAGCGAATATCCGGAGGTTCCCGTGATTCTTGATGCGAAACGCGGGGATATCGGTTCGACCGCTAAGCATTATGCGAAGGAAGCTTTCGAGCGTTTCGGCGCCGACTGCGTCACGCTTTCTCCTTACATGGGTTTCGACTCTGTCGAGCCTTATCTCGAATATCCGGACAAGGGAGCCTTCATTCTTTGCCGCACCAGCAACAAAGGCGGCGATGACTTCCAGATGCTCGACTGCGGCGGCCAGCCTCTTTATCACGTAGTCGCGAAAAAAGTAGAGCAGTGGAACACCACTGGTCAGCTCGGCCTTGTGATCGGAGGCACTTATCCGAAAGAACTCGCGAGCGTCCGTGCTCTGACCCCGGAATTGAATTTCCTCGTTCCCGGCATCGGCGCACAGGGCGGAGATATCAATGCCTGTGTACAGAGCGGCATGAATGCGCAGAAGACCGGTATGGTGATCAATTCCAGCCGCGCCATTCTCTATGCGTCTTCCGGAGAGGACTTTAAGGAAAAAGCCAGAGCAGTCGCGATACAGACCCGCGATGCGATCAACGCTGCAAGAGGACTCTAAATTTCATTGACGATGGTGCGCTGCGGGATGTCCCAGAAAGGCGCCACCATGTCTTCTTTGCTTTGGAAAAATTGAACCAGGCGCGATTGGAACCACTGCAGGAATACGCGGTGGCGCCGAATGCGCCAGTTGGTTTTTGAGGTGCACACAAAGCACTCCACCGGCGGGTGGACCCAACCGGGGAGAATCGGCACCAAAGTGCCGGAAGCGATTTCCTGTGCACAATGAAAAAGCGGCAAATCCACCGAGATGCCTAGCCCGTCAATGACAGACTTTTTAATCGCGAGAATATTGGAAACTCTGAGTACTTGTTTCCACTTCACTTCTTCGCGTTTATCTCCGTTTTCTAAATAACGCGTCGCGGAACGCACTGAACCGTCATAGACCAAAACTGTGTGGGCAGCTAAATCCTTGGGATGCAGAGGCATTCCGTGCTCTTCGATGTATCGGCGCGAAGCCACAGGAACATAGACGTTGCGCCCTCTTGAATAGGACACAATCCGCGGGTCCTTGGATTTAAAGCTAGCTACGGAGATATCTGCTTTGTACTGAAGAATGTCCTGGACGTTTCCGCCGCCGACGATATCAAAGACAATCTCAGGGTACTGAGAGTTGAATTCCATCAGCATCGGGATGTAGACCGCGACGGATCCGGGCGCGAGCGACAGTCGGATCTTTCCTGCCATACCTGCTGAGCTCTGCGTCAGCTCTTTGACCATTTCTTCATGCTGAAGAAGGATGTTGGATGCGTGTTCATAGGCGATCTGGCCTGATTCCGTGAGCTGCAGCGGCCGCGTTACGCGAAGAATGAGCGTCTGCCCCAAAGCATTTTCTAAAGAAGTTAAAGCTCGGGAGACGGTTGAGACTTCTACATCAAATTCCCCGGCGGTGTCGGAGAAGTTTCGGGTATTGCACAAACTGCAAAAAAGGCGCCAGGCACTTAGGTCGTCTAGTTTTGACATGATGCGAAAAAGGAATCGAGGATCTGTACATACTTTCTAACAAAAACGACAAATACGCAAGTACTTTGCGCAAAACGCAAAATAGCGTTTCCGATTTTGCCTGTCGGTTTTGAGGCCGGCCAATCAAAATAACGAAAAACAACCTCAAAACATAGGAGAAAAACAGATGACAGTCAGAGACGAGTTCTTCTGGTTGGGCGAAATCAATAAAGCCACCCTCGTGATCAACTCTCGTCAAGGTCTTTTGCCGATGCCGATCGCCGAAGAAGCGGCCAAGGCACTTCGTGAAGTTTTAGCCGACGGAGAGGCTGATCCGACAAAGAGAGCTAAAACCTACATCACGTTTGAACCTTTAATGCTCAAGAAGGCTGATCCCGTGATCACGCTGATGCATGCAGGACGCTCCAGCCAAGACATGCACGCCACCTATCGTTCCGCCATCCTCCGCGACCATGTTCTTGAAGTCGGCGATGCGTTAAACGCCGTGCTGGAAACCATGACAGACTTGGCAGATAAAAACCGCGAAACGGTTGTCCCCAATTACACCAACGGTGTCGCTGCTCAGCCGAACAGCCTCGCACATTATCTTCTCGCGTTCTTAGCCGGCTTCAGCCGTGATGCTCAGAAGCTTCGTCAGTTCTACGTTCGTCTCGACCGCTGCCCGATGGGAAGTACCGTTCTGAACGGGACCTGCTGGCCGCTGGACCGCGAAGCTATGTGCAAACGTTTGGGCTTTGAAGCGATTGCAGAAAATGCTTACGACGCAACACAGATCGGTCAAAGCGATCTGCCCGTCGAGTTTGCTTCGATCCTTACCGGCATTTGCCTGCACATCAATGTGTTCCTGGAAGACCTGATGGTTCAGTATGCTCAGGCCCGTCCTTGGATTCTTCTGCAGGAAGGCGGCGACAACACCTATGTTTCTTCCGCCATGCCGCAGAAACGCAATCCCGGTCTGGTCAACAACTGCAGAACGGAATCTTCTTCCGTGATCGGCGAAGCCCAGGCAGAATTCTTCCGCGCTCATAACCTGCAGAGCGGCATGATCGACCCGAAGAACCAAACGCTCAATAGCGCTTTGGCCCTGCATGCCGTCAAGGTTCTCACCATGTTCAATCGAGTTCTCAAGGCACTTGTCATTAACAAGGACCGCGCACTGGAAGAACTCAACAGCGACTGGACAGCCAGCCAGGAAGTTGCCGATCGCCTGATGAAGGAATACGGTGTTCCGTTCCGCATCGGCCATCACGCTGCCAGCCACATCGTTTCTTATGCTCGCGCTCACAACATCCTTCCGCTCGACTTCCCGTACGCCAAGATGCAGGAAATCTACAAGGAAGTAATCGAAAAAGAATTCCCGGAAGGCGATCCGAAGTTCCCGATGAGCGAAGAAGAGTTCAGAGAAGCCTTAAATCCTGTCTCTATCGTTCACAACCGTAAGACGCTTGGCGGACCTCAGCCGGCTGAGCTGGAAAGAATGCTCAAAGAGCAGACTGCCGAAAACCACCTCAACGAACAATGGGTGGCCGATAAGAAAGCTTTCATCCAATCTTCCCTCGATAAATTAAATAAAGAATTTGAAACCTTAGGAGAATAATCATGACAGTACTTCTGCCTTGGTTTGCCCTGGTCGTCACTATTCTGGCGGGCTGGGCAATCATTAAAAGATTGTCTACCTCTATGGTCCTGCTGTTTGCCGGCTTGGCCATGATCAGCTTTGCCGTGATCTGCGGTGTTCACGGCTTCCTGCCGAAAGGCGTCAAACCTTCCGGATTCGTATGGTTTGATATTTTTGAACTGCTGCGTTCGATCGCAACTAAACAGACTTCCGGCATCGGTCTTCTGATTATGGTTGCCGGCGGCTACGCTGCTTACATGGACAGAATCGGCGCTGCTCACGCTCTGGTTCGTGTCTGCGTTAAACCTTTGGACGCTTTGTCTTCTCCGTACCTCGTCCTGGTGATGGGCTATCTCATCGGTCAGGCTCTGGTTACAGTGATTCCGAGTGCCGCAGGTTTAGCTATGCTGCTGTTGGTTGCTCTCTTCCCGATTCTCCGTGCTGTCGGATGTTCCGCCGCTGCTTCTGCCGCTGTTATCGGTACATCTGCCGGTATGACGTTAGGGCCGGCCTCCGGTACTGCTAACCTTGCTGCTCAGACAGCCGGCTTAGAACCGATTATCTACTTCGTTCAGTGCCAGCTGCCGGTTGCTATTCCGACATTGATTGTTGTCGCCATCTGCCACTACTTCGTTCAGAAGTACTACGACAAGAAGAATGACGACGTTTATTCCGACGCTATCCTGACCAAGAAAGACGACCTTCGCAATGTTCCTGCCTGGTACGCCATTCTCCCGGTTCTGCCGATCGCTTTAATGATCGTCTTCAGTAAGCTCGTTTACTCTGCCGTCAAACTCAACACCATTAGCGCTCTTCTTCTCGTTTGGGTCTTCACAATCATCGTTGAACTCATCAGACGCCGTGACTTTAAGCCGGTTCTTGCCGACGGTGCTTTCATCTTCAAAGCCATGGGCGGTATGTTCTCCTCCATCGTTGCTCTGATTATCTGCGCTGAATTCTTCGCCACCGGTCTGAAAGTTACAGGTTTGATCTCCGCACTGATTACACACGCTCAGGGCATGGGCTTAGGCCTCAACGGTATGACTGCTGTTCTTACAGGTGTTGTCGGTATCGTTACCTTCCTGACCGGTTCCGGTGTCGGTGCCTTCTCCAGCTTCGCTGCCCTGGCTCCTGAAGTTGCCAACGGTCTCGGCGGTACAGCTGCAGCCTTCGTTACTCCGATGCAGTTTGCCTCCGGTATGCTCCGCGCCATGTCTCCTGTCGCAGGCGTCATCATTGCAGTTGCCGGTGCAGCCGGTGTCTCTCCGATGGCTATCGTCCGCCGTACATGGATTCCGATGATTGCCGGCATGATCACCGTCCTTATCGCCAACGTTGTCTTCTTAGGCTAATCCTTATGAACACACGGGCCCCTTGCGGGCCCGTCGGAGAATCAAATGAAAAAAATCCTCATCCCCGCTTTAACAGCGGCGCTGTTGTGTTCTTCCGCCTTTGCTTTGGAAACTTCGGTTGCTCCGAAAGTGACCGATATCAAAAATCACTCCCCTAAAACCGGCCTGATCGTCGGCAACTCCTACAGCTTCTATAACTGCGGTGTCCACAGCTATTTAAGAGGCCTGACACGCGAAAACAAACAGGATTGGAAAGCTCGCATCATTACGATCAGTTCCGGCCGCCTTTCTTATCATGATGTCGAACAGTACATGGGTCCGCACGAAATGGATCCCTATGCTAAAAAGGACGAGAAGGGCAACCTGATCAATCCGATGTTTGATGTCGTCATTCTGCAGGGTATGTCTACCGAACCGATCGCAGAAAAGAGCATTCCGACATTCAAGAAGTTCTTAAAGCAACACGTCGCCACTGTTAAGGCTAAAGGCGCCGAACCGATTGTTGTTGATACCTGGGCTCGTCAAAACAAGCCTGAGGACACAAAGAAACTGGCAGACGCCATTATTACGGCTGCTAATGAAAATGATGCGATTGTGCTTCCTGTCGGTTTGGCCTTTGCAGAAAGCCTGAAACAGCGCCCGGACCTTCTGATGCATCAGAAGGACAAGAGCCACCCGACAGCGGCCGGCTCTTATCTCTACGGTGCGATGCTGTACGGTCTGCTCTTTAAAAAGAGCCCAGAAGGCATGACTTATTTAGGTGAATGCGAAAAGCCGCTGAAACCCGAGGATGCCAAATTCCTTCAGAAACTTGCCTGGGATGTTCTCACAGACTTCTATGGCTGGAAAAAATAAGTAAGTAAGAAATCGAATTCTTTACCTCTTGCGGTCTTCGTTAACTAGCTTAGCGAAGGCCGTTTTTTAATGCCTCCTGCGGAAGATCGACTTTCTCCGGCAGGGGCTGCTTAAAGGATAGGGCAAGGTGCAGAAGGCTCACGGCGATCGAGGGCCAGACGAGGTCGAGCCATTTTGGTGCGCCGCTGTGAAACACTGCTTCATAATCTTTGAGCGCGCTTTTTACGCCGTGCTTGCTGTTGTCGGAGGTATATCCGTTTTGCTGCAGGAGTTTTTGCAGGAGGGTGCTGTAATCCAAGCCGGAGGAAGACCGGTTGGCCAGCGGATCCATTTCGATGTCAGACATTTTCTTATCCCAAAAATAAAGCCTCCGCGACGGACGGAGGCTTACTACTATAGGCTCTTAAAAAGCCTGAAATGAATTACTGCTGTGCAGACTGGGGAGCCGGAGCCTGGGCAGGGGCCTGAGCAGGAGCTTGGGCCGGAGCCTGTGCAGGAGCTGCGGCAGGAGCCTGGCCGGTAGCGCCGACTTCAGGAGCGTAAATCATCATCGGGGCATTGCCCATCATTTGACCGTTGCCCATCATCATGCCGTTAGGAACGATTTCGATCGGCTGTGCCTGAACTGCTCCCGGAGGAAGCTGGTTGTTGGCTTGAGGGGCAGGCTGAGGAGCGGCCGGAGCTGCTTGGGGAACCGGCAGAGGTGCGGGCTGAGGTGCAGCCTTCGGAGCTGCCTGAGGAGCAGGAACAGCCTGCAGTGTCGGGCCTAAGTCATCATCGGGAGCCTGCTGCTGGCCGTTGCCCTGGAGCTGCATGAAGACGCCGAGCTGGCCGGCGATGTAGCCTAAAGCAACGAGAGACTGGTCACGTGTGATGGTCTTGCCGGTCTGGGCGGCGCGAGCCTGAACGAATTCAGAAGCTCTGTCGAGTTCGGTCTGTGTGACCGGGAAGTCACCAAACTGCATATGGCCCATCGTAGCTAACTTGCCGATGACTTCACCGGCAGGGTTTGTAGGAGCCTGTTGTTCGGGCTGAGGTGCAGCTTGCTGGGCGAATGCGGATACAGAAAAGCTCAGTGCGACTGTACTGAGAGCAAGGGTTAATTTTCTAAGAATCATGTAATTTCTCCACTTCAAAAGCTAGAGAAACTATACTCCGTAAAAACCCTTAGTACTGTACTTAACTTATTGATTCTTACTCAATATGGTGAGGTTTAATGCCTACTTTGACGCGCTTTTCGGAAGGGCTTTCAGCGCGTCGATCACGATGTCCTGTGTCAGAAGCTCGGGGAGAATTTTTGCCGTTCCGTCCGGGGCGTAAAGCAGGTAAAGCGGGACGCCCGTTCTTCCGAAGGATTCCAATGTTTTAGATATCTCTGCGTTCCGATTCGTCCAGTCGGCAATGAGGAATTTAACGTTGTGTTCTTTAAAGGCCTGCTGCACATTTTCTCTATCCAGTACCGCCAGCTTATTTGCCTGACAGGTGACACACCACGAGGCAGTGAAGTCAACAAAGACCGGGCGTCCTTCATCAAGAGCAGTTTGAACTGCTGCAGGAGACCAAGCGTCGGCAGTGCTCACTTCAACAGGAGCACGCTCAAGCAGCGGAGAAGCCGCGACGGCATATGCGCCTGCGCCGAGGATAAAGGCAAGGGTCATGATTCCTTTGGAGGCTGCTTTACCGAACTGAAGGCGACCGTACAAAATCAAAGCTAAAGCCAAAAGCGCAGCGGCGCAGAGATAGACACCGAGGGCTGAGAGCGAAACTTGCTGCCAAAGAATCCAGAAGAGCCAAAGTGCAGTAAGCGCCATCGGAACTGCCATGACCGTTCTGAAGATGCCCATCCAGCGTCCCGGACGCGGCAGCCACGCGGTAAGACATGGAAAGAGGGCAAGCAGGAGCCAGGGGAGACTCATGCCTAGCCCAAGGCAGATAAAGACAACGAAAGATTCTAGTGCAGAGGCAGAGAGCGCGTAGCCTAAGGCAGCGCCCATGAACGGTGCCGTGCATGGAGAGGCAACGACGACGGCCAAGATGCCGGTGGCAAAACTGCCGGCCAGCGATGCACTGGACGTCTGACCTGTAGAGGAGATTCTTACGCCGGAAAATTCAAAGGCTCCGGCTAAGTTCATGGTGATTGTGACAAAGAGCAGCGCCAGTAATGCGACAAACCACGGAGACTGCAGCTGGAAGCCCCAGCCGACGGAAGCGCCTGCAGCCTTAACAGCAATTAAGGCGCCGGCTAAAACCGTCATGGAAATGAGGACGCCGAGAGTAAAAGAAAGACCGTGCAGTGCCAGCTTTCCGTCTCTGCGATGCTCAACGAGGCTGAGCATTTTAAGAGAGAGCACAGGGAAGACACACGGCATCAAATTCAGGATCAGTCCGCCGAGGAAAGACATGCCGGCTGCGAGCCAAACGGTTAAGTTGACGTCCGTGTTATCAGAGGAAGCCGACGGGGGTGTCACGGTCCCCTTGACTAAAACATGAGAGAAACTGCCGGACCAGCCGCCTTTAGCGGGGCCGCCGTCAGCGGCAAAGACGCCGGATAACGTGTCACCGACTTTCAGTTCTTCCGTGCCTTGAAGGCGAACGGTGACTTCATCGCCGGTTTTAGATACAGATTGAGGTGCTTTGTAGTCAACAGCTCCTTCGCCTTCGGTAAATACATAAAAATGATTGAACGGTTCTGAAGTTTTAAATGTGACGGATAAAGCGTGATTGGAGGTGTCGAGCTTTGCGGAAACCGTTGTTAAAGGGGCAGGCGTTAAGCCGTCATTTGTTTGGAAGAGTCCGGCGTTCGAAGAAGCTGCCGGCTCGGCATTCGAGACTTTAACAGGAACGTCAAACGAAGCGCTTCCCGGAATGCATTGTTCTGCGCACATCAGCCAGGAGACATTTGCCTTTGCGACGTATTCACCTTCCTTAGCAGATGCCGGGACGGAAATTGAAACCGGAAGAAGAACGGAGTCTTCGTATCCGAAGTTGGTGAGATCGCCGACGACATAAAGATTCGGCGTGGGCCATTGAATCTGGCCTGCTTTCCAGCCTTCGGGGAGCGTCCAGTCAATGGCAGTCGGAAGCCCGGTGTCTCCGGGCGTTTTCCAATAAGTGTGCCAGCCGGGCTCTTGGGTCAGCAGCACGCCTAGGCGGATGTAGCTTCCGGGCCGGACCGAAGTCGTTTGAGAGATAAGCTCGGCTCTGACCGCTTCGGTTTTCTTCCATGGAAGAGCCTGTGCGTTTAGAGCAAAGACGGCAAAGAAAAGTAAAAGGAAGCGCAAAAGCCAAGCAAATCTCATAACAAAAAGTTTCTAACTAAACAAATTAACCATGTACGCGTTTGACTTCGGCAAAAGCCTTGTCAGCCGCTTCGAGCGTGCGTGCGATGACGGAGTCGTCATGAGTAATAGAGACGAAACCGGCTTCGTAAATGCTCGGAGCCAGATAAACACCGTTATCGAGCATGGCATGGAAGAAAGTCTTGAAGCGATCGGCATCGCATTCCATGACTTCTTTGAAGGAAGTCGGGCATTTGCCGCGGAAGTAAATGCCGAACATGCCGCCGATGCTTTGGGCAGAGAAGGCCACGCCGTGTTTCTTGGCCATCGCGCCTAAGCCTTTGACGAGCTTGGCAGTCTGTTCGGAAAGACGCTTGTAGAAACCGGGCTGCTGAATCTCATGAAGAGTAGCCAGACCGCAGGCAACGGCGACCGGGTTGCCGGAGAGGGTACCCGCCTGATAGACGGGGCCCAAAGGAGCAACGCAGTTCATGATGTCGCGTTTGCCGCCGAAAGCTGCAACGGGCATACCGCCGCCGATGACTTTACCGAACATCGTGATGTCCGGATCGATGTGATACAGAGACTGGGCTCCCCCGAGTGCAACACGGAAACCGGTCATGACTTCGTCAACAATGAGGACGGTACCGTGCTTAGCGGTTTCTTCTCTCATGGTTTCGAGGAATTCCTGGGTAGCGGGAACCATGTTCATATTGCCGGCAACTGCTTCAACGATCACGCAGGCGATTTCGTCGCCTTCTTTGTCAAAGAGTTCTTTGAGCTGCTTGGGATTGTTGTATTCCAGAACGATCGTGTCATTTGTGACAGCTGCGGGAACACCGGCAGAGCTCGGTGTACCGAAGGTCAGCAAGCCTGAACCGCCTTTGACCAACAAGGAATCGCTGTGGCCGTGGTAGCAGCCTTCAAACTTCACAATCTTGTTGCGGCCGGTGTAGCCGCGAGCCAAACGGATGGCACTCATGCCGGCTTCGGTGCCGGAGGAAACGAGACGGACTTCTTCAACGGAAGGAATGAGACGCTTAATTTCTTCGGCAATATCAATTTCACCGACAGTCGGAGCACCGAAGCTTAGGCCGTTGTCGACGGCTTCTTTAACGGCTTCAATGACGTGAGGATTGTTGTGACCGAGGATCATAGGACCCCAAGATCCGATGTAGTCGATGTACTGCTTACCTTCGACGTCGTACATATGCGGCCCTAATGCTTTTTTGATAAAACGGGGAGCGCCGCCGACAGAACGGAAGGCACGAACCGGGGAGTTCACACCGCCGGGGATGGACTTCTGGGCTCTGTCAAAAAGTACTTCATTCTGATCCATGAAAAGAACTCCTAGAAATGAATTAAATAGTAATTTCAAGCGGGATAGGTTAATCCGCTCATGCTAAAGGAAAAAACTAAAGGATAGATTAATTCGCAGAATGCAGACGAGGCTGTGCGAAGGATGACTGAAAGAGGCGCGGAAAATAGAGGCAAAACCTCTTCGTTTAAGAAGGAAGGATTATGTTGGAGGACTAACAAACTGAGATTCGAGAAGATTTCTCCGACGATATCTGCGAATTACGAGAATTGGTTTTTGGAGGATATATTAAGAAAAGCAGAGAGCTTTGTGAAAAGCTCCCCGCGATAAAGGCTGGTTTCAGTCATTCAAAAAAGACCGAGGCGACAGAACACAAATTTTTTTGCCGAAGATAAGGAGGATTGAAACCGCAGACGTATGCGGTGCATGCATCTGTGCCAAGTTCAAGATGCAGCGATTTCGTGGTTCCTAGACGATTATTAGTTTTCCGCAGTGGAAATTTTCTTGACGAAGGACGTCAAGAGCTGGCCGAAATCCTGGGATTCCGCATTGCCGGCAGACGTGGCGAGCAGCGCGCCATAGAGTGTTGCCAAAACCCAAGCTGTTAGGACCGAAATCCAGGCAATTTTTCCGAAGTTCATACGTTCTCCTTATAAGTGAACCTTACTTTATACAGGGTTTTTACTTATCAAAACGAGAAGCTCGCATAATTTGAGTAGTTAACTGCCCATTGTGCGTCTAAACAATTTGTGATCCCATCGGTTGTTACTTCTCTTAGGACCCTTCTAAAAAGTGGTCGTCCTCAGGGATCTCAAAGTCCCTACAGATGAGATTGCTAGCTTTAAATAATTGCTGAACTTAATTCCTGAACGAGGCAGTCTTCTCTCCTTGGATAAGCAGAACAATCCAGTATTCGAGTCGGAACAATAGACAAAAGAGCCGCACCTAAAAGATGCGGCTCTCCAAGAGCAGATGCCGAAAATTAGAAGGCCAAGCCAAGCGCCAGCTTGAAGGTCACCGGAGACGGGCGCATCGAGAAGCTGTCGTCCGTCGGGCTGTGCGCTTTGTAGCGCGGGAAGCCTAAATCCATACCGCCGGTCACATGAAGATTACGTGTGACGGCGACCGTTCCGCCGGCCTGAATAACCGGAGTGAAAATGTCCTTCTTGGCACCCCAGCCTTCTTTGAAGTCCTGCTGGTCGCTTCTGAAGTATCCTGCACCGACACCGGCGTAAAGCTTCACGCGTTCGGCGGCTCTGAAGTGATACTGCACGGCAAGGCTGTAGCTCGTAAGTTTGTAGCTTCCGACCTTGCTGCCGTTGGCATGAATACTGTGTGTTCCGGAGCGGTTGACGGAGAAATCCAAGGCCCATTCCGGCGTGACAAAGTAGCGAACACCGGCAGAGTAAGAGCCGTCAGAAGAAATAGAAGAAGGTTTCGGCGTGCCTTTCAGCGTTGTCTTCTGCCATCCGCCGCCTGCATAAATCAGCACTTTATTGGAGAAGAGCGACTTCGGCGTATCCGGCATATGACGAGTCTTACGATCGTCAAACGTCATGTTGGCGAAGAAGAAAAAGATGTCGGAGAACGGGACATAGGTTCCGTAGATGCTGAAGTTGTCCGTGCCGACACCGAGCAGAGGCAGCGGCGCCGGGAACGGAATCCACTTGTAGTCGCCGCGGGCCGTCAAACCGATGGTGTAGCCGGCTTCAGCATAGAAGGGTGTGCTGCCGAGTCGCCAGCGGGACAGCCAGCCGTAGCCCAAGAACGGTTCAAAGTTATTGTGGGAATCGGAGAACGCCATGGCGTACATGATTCTGCGGTTTCCGCGGCTGTCGATAAAGTTGCGCGAAATACCACCGCCCCACGTATAACCGTTTTCGTTGTGGCGTTTTTCAGTTTTGTATGCATATCCCGGATGAATCGTGTAGGCGGGGAGGAGCAATCCGGAAGAGCCTTCCGAAATAATGGTCTTCATTCCGACCCAGGTGTCGGAGAGGTAGCTTCCGGAAGAATCTTCCTCGGAAACCATGCCGGCGGGGAGGGTATCGACAATTGCATCCCAAACCGAACGACCGGAGTCTTCAGCAGAAGCAGACGAGGCGATCGCGATAAGTCCAGCCCCGAAAATAGTTCTAATGATCTTATTTTTCACGACTTTTTCAATGGAGTGCAAAGCTTGAAAAATTCTACAGAAAAAGATCTCCTTTTTATTCCGTTTGATCATTAGAACGAGCTCAATTAACGCAATTTTGATACCTGTTTTGTGTAACGAGGCTTTTTAGCAAGCTCGCGGAACTTGCGGAATCGTTGGAATCTAATTAAAGTTGCACCGCGAAGTTCGTCGGACAATCGCCGGGGAGAAAGACCTCGGAGGAAAGTCCGGACTCCACAGAGCACCGTAGGAGGTAACACCTCTCCGCCGAAAGGCGAGGACTAGAGCAACAGAGACGAGCCGATTCAGTTCGGTTGAAACGGGCAATCTCTACGGGGAGCAACATCAAATAGGCAGCTAGTGAACCTGCTCGGCGAGGCTGCGGGTAGATGGCTCGAACCCGGAAGTGATTCCGGGTCTAGATGAATGATTGTCATGCTGCTTTTTTGCGGCACACAGAATCCGGCTTACAGATGGACTTCGCCCTTCTATCTTTTCTATTAAATTCAAATAATTAAGTAAAGCGAAAACTAAAGAACAAGAATAAGTTTCGCTCAATGTGAGAGTCGGTGGAGGAAAGTGGAAAAAAGTGGCTAAAATTGAGACTTAGAAAAGGTAGATTTTTGTCTCGTTTTAGTCGTGTTCCAAGGCTCTCCGCACATCAATCTTGACGCCAAAGGGCGTCTATCAGTGCCTTCTCGTTATCGAGAGGCACTGGCGCAGTTGTGCTCCGGCCAAATGACCTTTACCCGGCATCCTGACGGGTGTGCTTTGCTTTACCCGCGCAATGTCTGGGAAACAAAGAGAACCGAATTGATGGCACTTCCATACTCGGCCAGAGTCTTTCAAAGAATCGTGATGGGTTCTGCCGTGGATGTGGATATGGATGCCAGCGGCAGACTGCTGGTGCCTGCAGAGTTAAGAAAAGCATGCGGTCTTTCCAAAGAGATCGTTCTTGTAGGATTGGGCTCGCACTTTGAGCTGTGGGACGCAGAGAAGCTTGCGGAAAGCGAAGCTAAAGCAATGACAGAAAACCTATCGGATATCGCCGCCCAATTCAATTTTTAAAAATAAGGTAGTTTTCTGTGCAGGCAGAAGTCTTGGTTCATCGCCCGGTACTTGCTGAAGAGTCTCCCCGACTCCTGGTAACCGATCCGAATGGTGTCTATGTCGACGGTACTTTCGGCCGTGGAGGGCACTCGCGCCTGATACTGGAAAAACTCTCTCCTCAAGGGCGCTTGATCGCGTTTGACCGAGACGAAGAAGCCGTTAAGGCCGCGGCACAAATCAAAGATCCGAGGTTTCAGATTATCCATGCTCCTTTTGCCTCCATGAAAGAGGAATTGGCAAAGATCGGCATTGATAAAGTCAACGGCATTTTTCTTGATATCGGAGTCTCCAGCCCTCAGATCGATGACCCGGAGCGCGGATTTTCGTTCCGTTTCGACGGTCCATTGGACATGCGCATGGACACGAGCACGGGAGAAACGGCGGCAGAATGGATTGCCCGCGCCGATGCTGCCGAGATGGCCAAGGTTTTTAAAGATCTCGGAGAAGAGCGCTTTGCCATGAAAGCCGCTAAGGCGATTGAGAAGGCCCGAGCCAAGGAACCGATTCTCCGCACGAAGCAGCTCGCAGATTTGATTGCAGCGACTTTGCCGCGCAATAAAAAAGACAGCGCACAGCATCCGGCGACCCGCATTTTCCAGGCGATTCGAATTCATGTGAATCAAGAGCTCGAGCAGCTGAAACGTGCGCTTGAGTCTGCCGGCTCCCTGCTGCTTCCCGGCGGCATGCTGGCGGTTATTTCCTTCCATTCACTGGAAGACCGCATCGTAAAGAAATTCTTTGAAGCCGCGGCAAACCCTGCCTCCGGTATCGATCCGCGTCTGCCGCTGCTGCCTTCGCAGCTGCCGCAGCCGCTGTTTAATCGTGCCGTTCGTATTCTTCCCTCGGAAAAAGAATGCGAGGAAAATCCTCGCGCCAGAAGTTCGGTGCTTCGCGGCGCTTCCAGGACGGATGCGCCTTGGCCTGAACAGGGAGTGCGGGTATGAATGAGTTCCGCTTCCTGGTCGGGATAATTGTGATCTTGGAGCTGGTTCTTTTTGCATGCGGGCTTAAAGTCGTAGAGAACCGCCACAACGCCCGAAAACTGTTCATCGAACTTGAGCACGAACAGCAGGTCCATCATTCACTGATGGATGAAAAGGCCCGCCTCAAGCTTGAGATCTCCAACTTGGAGCAAATCCGTCAGGTCGAAGTCCGCGCTAAAGAGGGCGGCCTGGCCCCCGCCGAAAACGATCGCGTGATTATCCTGGATAAGAACGCCGCTTCCTCCGGAGCCCAAAAATGAGAATCAGGCAGTGGCTCAGAGACGCATGGGACAATGTCTTCATGCCGACGGAAGAAAAACGCGGTGACGATGACAGCGTTAAGGACCTCCTGCGCCTGAAAATCAAACCGGGCCGAAGCAAGTTTGTATATTTCATGCTGCTTCTGTGCTTTACTGCGCTTGGCGTCCGAGTCGGCTGGCTGCAGCTCGGCTTTAATACGGAATTTCTGCAGAAACAAGGGGCGATGCGTTTCCAGCGCACGATCGAAGTGCCCGCGATGCGCGGTCAGATTTATGACCGGAACGGTACGCTGCTGGCAACGAGTGTGACCGCTAAAGCGCTCTGGATTATCCCTCAGGACGTTCAGATTACGATCACTCAGCTCAAAGAAATTGCAAAGACGCTGGATATTCCGCTTTCCGAACTTAGGAAAAAATTTAACTCCAAACGCACATTTGTCTACCTGAAGCGTCAGGTTCCGATTGAAACGGCGGAGAAGGTACTGGATATGAAAATTCCGGGCCTGCACTCCACCCGAGAATTCCTTCGCAGTTATCCCGACGGCGAAGCGGCCGCTCAGATCGTCGGTCTGACCGGTTTGGACGGCAACGGTATTGAAGGCATTGAACTGGCTGCGGAAAAACGCTTGGCAGGAAAACCCGGCTCTCGCCGCGTGATGAAGGACCGTCTCGGACGCATCGTGGAAGACGCTTGGTTAAAAGAGCCGATGAACGGCGAAAACATTACGCTCACGATAGACTCCCGTCTCCAGAACCTTGCTTATGAAGCCTTGGGCCGTCAGGTTGAGAATCTGAAAGCTAAAGGCGGCTCCATTGTGATTGCCGACCCGAAGACCGGCGACATTCTCGCGCTCGCAAACTACCCGAGCTTTAACCCGAACAACCGCGGCAAGATTTCGCGCACAGGAGTTCGTAACCGCGCCATTGTGGATACATATGAACCGGGTTCGACGATGAAGCCCTTCTCGGTGGCTGCCGGCCTCGAAGAAAAGAAAGTGACGCCGAATACGCTCTTCCAGATCGGCCGCTCCATGTCTTTCGGTCGTCATTCGATCGGTGACTCCCACTACAGCAAAGAGCTGACGGTAACGGGCATTATTCAGCACTCGAGCAACATCGGTACGTCTAAAGTGGCGCTGCTGATGACGCCGCAGGTCATGTGGTCTTATTACGACAAGCTTGGCTTCGGCCATTCTCCGCAGATCGGATTCCCGGGTGCGGTGGCCGGACGTCTGCGTCCTGCAAAGAACTGGCGTCCGATCGAACAGGCCACGATGTCTTATGGACACGGTGTCACGGTTTCTCTGCTTCAGCAGGTCCGCGCCTACACGGTGTTTGCACGTGACGGAGACATGATTGAGCTCTCCATTTATAAAGATCGTGCTTACCGCGAACCGCAGCGGGTCTTTAGTGCCAAGACCGCCGATCAGATGCGCGACATGCTCGCGAAAGTTGTTGAAAAGGGCGGAACGGGTTTCAGAGCCCGCGTTGAGGGCTACACCGCTGCCGGTAAGACCGGTACGGCCTACAAGGTCGAAGGCGGCCAGTACGTGAGAAAGTACGTTGCCGGTTTTGCGGGTTATGCGCCTGCCCATGATCCTCAGATTGTGGTGGGCATCATGATCGACGAACCGATGGTCGGAAAACACTTCGGTTCGACAGCTGCCGCTCCGCTCTTCTCTGAGATGGTCTCGAAGACACTGCGTTTGATGGCGATCAATCCGGACCGCCCGGAAGACTTTATGGTGACGAAAAACGATAAGAAGCCTTCCAAGGCTAAAGCGGTGCCCGCTAAGACCCATGCTTTGAAAGAATCGAGCCGTGCGCGAGCGAAGGCGCCTTCAAGGACAAACCTGAAGTCGGCCAAAGAAGATCACGTGATAAAGGGGAAGACCAATGGTTGATGCCGCAGCGGTTGCCGCTGAGATTAAGCGTTTCGCTCCCGCGGGAGCGGCTTTGCTTTTAGATAGTCGCAAAATTCGTAAAGGCGATGTGTTTTTTGCGGTGAAGGGCGTGCACACCGACGGCCGGACTTTTATTGAAAAAGCCTGCGGCGCCGGCGCTTCCTGTGTCGTCGCTGAAAAAGGCGGCATTGGCCCGTGCTCGGTTCCTGTCATTGAAATCGAAAACCTTTACCGAGCCCTCGGTCCCATCGCCGCTGCTTATTACGGCAATCCGACCGCTCAGATGACCGGAATCGCTGGGACCGGCACGAACGGTAAAACGACGACGGCCAATTGGATTGCGGATCTGATGAACCGCCTCGGAACGCCGTGTGCATGTATCGGCACTTTGGGCTGTACTCTGAACGGCAAAGCGCTTCCGAGCGTGTCGATGACAACGCCGGATCCTCTCACGCTTCAGGCGACGTTTGCCGAGCTGCTGAGTCGCGGATGCAAAGCGTTTGCGATGGAAGCGAGTTCAATCGGTTTAGAGCAGGGACGCCTGGACGGAACAGAGATTAAATCGGCTGTATTTACGAACCTCACACGAGACCATTTGGACTATCACGGGACAATGGAGAACTATCTCCAAGCCAAAGAAATCTTGTTCTGCTGGCCGTCTGTTAAAACTGCGGTGATTAATCAATCCGGAGCGCCCGCACAAAAAATCCAGGAAACGGCAGAGGCTGCCGGAAAAGATATTCTGACGGTCTCTGCACGAGAAGATCAGCCGGGAGACTTGTCTGCCCGGAATATTCGACATACCCGAGAGGGACTCGAGTTTGAAGTCTGCTTCAAGGGAAAATCATTCCCGGTTGCAGCGCACTTTTTAGGCTTCTTTAATGTGGAGAACTTCCTCTGCGCTGTTGGCGCAATGGTCTCCGTTGGTTTTGAAATAGAAACGGTGCTTAAAGAAGCCGCAAAACTCATGCCTCCGGCAGGGCGAATGCAGATTGTGCGTGAAGACCAAGGTCCGATTTTTGCTGTGGACTATTCCCACACACCGGACGCCGTGACTCAGGCGATTAACGCTCTAGAAGGGCTGGCTAAAGCGCGCGGCGGACGAATTTGGATAGTTGTCGGCGCGGGCGGAGACCGAGATCACGGTAAGCGTCCGTTAATGGGACAGGCAGCATGCGCTGCCGACGAAGTAGTCCTGACGTCGGACAACCCCAGAAGCGAAGATGCGAAAGAGATACTGAAACAAATTCAAGCAGGGACGACTAAACCCTGCACGGTTATTGAAGACCGAAGAAAAGCCATCGAATATGCCGCGGGACACGCCGCTGCCGATGATGTCATTCTCGTGGCCGGCAAAGGCCACGAGGATTATCAGGAAGTCAAAGGTGTTAAGCACCACTTCTCGGATGTCGAAGAGGCGCGCGAGGCGCTGCGGAAATTAAGGAATAAAGATGAATGAAGCGTTAATGACGATCGGGGAATTTGCCGAAATGCTCGGCCCCGACACCCAGATTAAGGGTGCGCCGGGTATTAAATTTTCCTCCGTCAGTTTTGATTCCAGGTCAGTCCGACCCAACGGGCTGTTTTTTGCTATTGAAGGAGAGCGGGACGGCCATGAGTTCGTTCAGGCTGCCTCTGATGCGGGCGCTGCTGCCGCAGTCGTCACGCACTTTGTGCCTGTGAGCCTGCCTCAGGTTTTGGTGAAGGACACGCGTGAAGCGCTCCTGGACTCCGCCAAGAAATGGCGCTCAAAGTTCGATCTGCCCGTGATCGCGGTTGCCGGCTCCAACGGCAAGACGACAACGACACAGATGGTTTTGTCCATCATCAAGGAGCGTTTCCAAGAAGGTGCTTGGGTCGGTACAGAGGGCAATTTAAACAATGAACTCGGTGTCTCGCTGATGCTGTGGAAACTGCGTCCTGAGCATCAGGCCGCCTGCTTCGAAGTCGGTATGAACCATATCGGCGAAATGCGTCCGCTGGTCTCAGCGATCGCGCCGACGATCGGCACGGTCACTAACACCATGCGCGACCATCAGGAATTTTTGGCGTCCCTGGAAGAAACCGCTAAAGAAAACGGCGAAGTCTTTGCTCAGCTTCCGCGTCAGGGCGTAGCCGTCATTAATGCCGCCGATCCTTTCGCGGTTGAATGGCGCAAGATGGCAGGCAATAACCGTGTCGTGACGTTTGGGACACCCGACAGCGACGTTTATGCGTGTGAGGTCGAGGGGACCGCTTTTAGATTGGTTACACCGATCGGACAAATTGACATCGAGCTCAAAGTACCCGGCAAGCACAATATCGTGAACGCCGTGAATGCGGCCGCTGTGCTTTTCGCGATGGGCCGCGACCTCTGCGACATCAAAAAAGGCTTAGAAAACTTTGAGGCGGTCAGCCACCGCGGCGAGGTCGTTACATTGGACGACGGTTCCTTGGTCATTGATGACAGCTACAACGCCAATCCGGACTCCATGAACGCCGCTGTCAATATGCTGAGCGAATACAAGCTGCCAAAGATCTTTGTCGCAGGCGACATGGGAGAACTCGGCGTTCAGAGCCCGCAGTATCACAGAGAGTTAGGCGAATTTGTGCGCCGCTGCGGTATTGAAAATTTCTTCTCCATCGGCAACCGTATGCTCGACGCTGTCGAAGGTTACGGCGAAGGTGCACGCCACTTCGAGACACAGGAAGAGCTGCTCGCTGCGCTGAAAGATGAAATGGCCAAAGGCCCTCATGCTGTGCTCTTTAAAGCTTCGAACTTCATGAAGCTCTTCAAACTTGCGGACGAACTGGTCCGCACCTGGAATAAACAAGAAGAAAAAGAATCGAAGGAAAACTAAATGCTGCTCGCTCTGATTCATTGGCTGGCCGACTCGACTTCCTTGGGCTGGCTTCGGGTTTTTAATTATTTGACGCTGCGTGCGGTTCTTGCCGCGCTGACTGCCTTCTTTATCGCCTTGGCCCTGGGCCCGGCGGTCATTCGTGAACTGAGAAAACTCAAAGTCGGCCAGGCGGTTCGTCAGTACGGACCCAAGAGCCATTTGGTCAAGGAAGGCACACCGACCATGGGTGGCATTCTTATTCTGATTGCCGTCGGCGTCTCCACGATTTTGTGGATGGATCTCAGCAACCGATTCGTTTGGGTCGTGCTTTTTGTGACGCTGAGTTTCGGTGCTATCGGCTGGGTCGATGACTACCGAAAAGTGGTGCACCACGATCCCGAGGGCATGAAGTCGCGGGAAAAATTCTTCTGGCAGTCTCTTGTCGGCATCATTGCCTCCGTCTATCTGGCTTTCTCCGTTGCGGCGCCGGGTAATGAGCACATCTGGAACTTGGTGCTTCAGTGGATGGAAAGCGGCTTTACCTCGATTCCGCTGCCGGAAAGAAGCAATCTGCTGATTCCGTTCTTCAAGAATGTGTCGCTTCCGATCGGCATCTGGGGCTTCATCATCCTCAGCTACTTCGTGATTGTGGGTACGAGCAACGCCGTTAACCTGACAGACGGTCTGGACGGTTTGGCGATTCTGCCGAGTGCTTTAGTCGGTATTGCTTTGGGCATTTTTGCCTACGTTGTCGGCCGTGTTGACTATGCCGCCTACCTGAACTTTCCGTATGTTCCGGGCGCCGGCGAAGTGGTCGTTGTGGGCGCCGCGCTGATCGGCGCAGGCTTAGGCTTCCTTTGGTACAACGCTTATCCGGCCCAGGTGTTTATGGGCGACGTCGGCGCTTTAGCGCTCGGCGGTGCTTTGGGTACGATGGCGATCATTACGCGTCAGGAACTCGTCCTCTTCATCATGGGCGGCGTTTTTGTGATGGAAACACTTTCCGTCATCCTTCAGGTCTCGTACTTCAAGATCACGCACGGGAAGCGCATCTTTCTCATGACGCCGATCCACCATCACTTCGAAATGAAGGGCTGGAAAGAAACCCAGATTGTCGTTCGTTTTTGGATCATCACCATTGTTTTGGTGCTGATCGGTCTGTCCACTCTGAAAATCAGGTAATCCATCATGTCGGTCAGTCAGAAAGTATTGGTTCTCGGTTTAGGGGCGTCGGGTCGTACTGCAGCTCGCTTTTACGCATCCCGCGGTTTTGAGGTGCTTGCCGCCGATACCCGACCGCAGCCGCCGAAGCTCGACGAGCTTCAGGAAGAGATTACGAATCTGCGTTTTCTCGGGGGAGCCGTTTCTCACGAGACCGTCGCCGAAGTCTCCGAAGTCATGATTTCTCCGGGATTGTCTCCCGAGTATTCGGCTTTTGCGCCGGCGGTGAAAGAAGCACAGCAGCGCGGTATTCCCGTTGTCGGAGAGATTGAGCTTTTTGCCCGCGAACTGAAAAAACTCAAAGCCGAAACCGGATACGCTCCGAAGATCATCGGCATTACCGGCACCAACGGCAAAACCACCACAACGATGCTTTCAACAGCGATCATCGCAGAGGCCGGCAAATCGGTTGTTGCCGCAGGTAATGTCGGTCCGAATGCTCTGGGAGAACTCGAAAAGCATCGCCGGGCCGGAACTTTACCGGATTTTTGGGTTCTTGAGCTGTCGAGTTTCCAGCTGGAGACCACGGAAAGTCTGCACTGCGACAGCGCAGCGCTGCTCAACATCACCGAAGACCATATTGACTGGCATGGTTCGATGGAAAAGTACGCTGCGGCTAAAAGAAAGATTTTTTCCGCCGATACCGTTCGCGTACTTAACCGCGAGGATCCGGGTTCGATGTTCTCCGCCGAAGGTGTCCCGTCTGATTTAGTGCACACCTTCGGATCCGATGCACCCAAGAAGATCGGAGATTTCGGAATTTCCGATGTCGGTGCGCTGGTGTGGCTCTCCGGCTGCATTGCTTCGGCTTCGCCGGAGTTACTGATTCCGATGAACGCGCTCAGAATCCGCGGACTGCACAACGCGATGAACGCTCTGGCCGCCACCGCATTGACGCTCGCGGTCGGCATCCCGCTGGATTCCATCCTGCGCACGCTGCGTGAGTACAAAGGTGAGCCGCACCGCGTTCAGCTTATTCTCAGAGCTTCTGACATCGATTATGTGGATGATTCCAAAGGTACCAATGTCGGCGCGGTTGCCGCAGCCTTAGCCGGTTTCGGTCCGAAGAAAGTCGTTCTGATCTTAGGCGGCGACGGTAAAGGGCAGGATTTTGCGCCGCTCAAGGCTCCGTTCGAAACGCACGCCAAAGGCGCGGTCTTTATCGGTCGCGACGCACCTCTGATTGAAAAAGAAGTCGATTATCCGGGCCTTCTGAAGGCTCATGCCAAGACGATGGCGGAAGCCGTGCGCGAAGCTCGTGCGATGGCTCAGCCCGGTGACACGATTCTGCTCTCTCCGGCCTGCGCAAGCTGGGATATGTTTAAGGACTATGCCGATCGCTCTGCACAGTTCGTTGCTGCTGCTAAAGAAATTGCTGAAGAGGAAGGGCAGCTGTGCTGATCAGACGACGTAAGAAAGAAGACGCTGACGATATCGTCACGCGTGTCGGCGACTACAACAATGTCGCCGCGCTGAATTACGAGCCGCGGGATATCGGTTCGGTGCCTCCGGATTATGGTGTTTTGTTCGTCGTTTTCTCTTTGATGCTTCTCGGCTGTCTGATGGTTTTTTCGGCTTCTATCTCTTTAGGAGACTCTCCGAAATACCACATCAGCGAACATTACTTTTTTGTTCGCCACGTGATTTCTTTGATCGTGGCGCTGTTCGGTGCCTACATTGTCTGGCATATACCGATGAAAGCCTGGAAGAAGATGGCATTTCCGTTCTTCCTATTCGGGCTCTTCCTGCTCGGGGCGGTCTTTATTCCGGGCGTCGGTAAGTCGACGAACGGTGCCTGCCGCTGGATCCCGCTCGGTCTGTTTAATCTTCAGGTGACGGAAGTCATGAAGATTGCCGTGCTGATTTATGCGGCCGACTTTACCGTGCGTAAACAAAATTATATGCACAGCGTAAAGAAGGGCCTTTTGCCGATGCTGCTTGTGATGGGGCTCGTGGGCTTCCTGGTACTGAAGGAGCCCGACCTCGGCGCCTACGTCATGATGCTGGCTATTTCTATGGGCATCCTGTTCCTGGGCGGTATTAACCTGACGGTTTTCATTATGGTGCTGGTCGGCGTCCTCGGACTGCTGGTCTTTATGATTTTTGCGGCAAGCTGGCGAGCGGCTCGTTTCTTCGCTTATCTGGATCCTTGGGAAATCTCAAACGCCCAGGGCAAGGCTTATCAGCTCTCACATTCGCTGATTGCATTCGGGCGAGGCGAGACCTGGGGCGTCGGATTAGGCGACGCAATTGAAAAGCAGCACTATCTGCCCGAAGCTCATACCGACTTTATTCTCGCCATTGTCGGCGAGGAGCTGGGCTTTGTCGGCGTGATGCTGATCCTGGTTCTTCTGTTCTGGCTGGTCAAACGAGCGATCGAAATCGGAAGAACCGCCATTCATTTGGAACACATTTTCTCCGGACTGGTTGCCGAGGGCATCGGTATTTGGATCGGAGTTCAGACATTTATTAACGTCGGCGTGGCGAGCGGTTTGCTCCCGACAAAAGGCCTGACGCTTCCGTTCATTAGTTTCGGAGGTTCGGCAATTATGGCCGTCACGGCGGCAGTAGCCATTCTTCTTCGGGTCGACTATGAGAATAAGGTCACCATGAAGGGAGGAAAAGTATGAGTAAGCATTTAGTGATTGCGGCTGCCGGTACCGGCGGTCACGTCATGCCCGGAGTGGCGGTCGCAAAAACTTTGATTTCCCGCGGGTGGACCGTCTCCTGGATCGGTACTGAGCAGGGAATGGAGCGCCGCATCGTTGAGCGCCAGAAGATTCCTTTTACCGCTCTGGACTTTCAGGGATTGAGAGGCAAGGGGCTGAAGACCATGCTTTTCGGCGGCTTTAAGCTGCTGAAGTGCATCGCACAGAGCCGAACGATTTTGACCAAAAAACATGCCGATGCCGTGTTTTCGACCGGCGGGTATATCGCCGTGCCGGTTTGCCTGGCCGCTGGCCTCAAAGGTGTCCCGTATGTTTTGATGAACAGCGACGCGGATCCGCTGCTCTCGATCAAGATGGTTCAGGGCAATGCCGCGGGCGTTATGTGCGGTTTTGACGGCAAAGCGGCCAAGCTTGCCGGCGACAAAGGCGTCGTGACCGGGAACCCGGTCCGCAAGGAAATTCTGGCGATTCCCGCTCCTGAAGAGCGTTATCAGGGCAGAGAAGGTCGATTAAAGCTGCTGATCTTCGGCGGCTCTTTGGGCGCTCAAGTATTTAATCAGAATGTCCCGACTTCGATTGCCGCGCTTCCGCCGGAAAAGCGTCCGGAGATTATTCATCAGTGCGGCATGAAAGCCGTGGAAGAAGTTAAGGCAGGTTATGCCGCATTGGGCATCGAAGCTCAAGTCATCCCGTTTATTGAAGACATGGCCGCAGCCTACGTTTGGGCCGACGTCGTTCTGGCGCGAGCCGGGGCGATTTCCGTGAGCGAACTGACTGCGGCCGGAGTGCCCTCCATTCTGGTTCCGCTGGTCACGAAGACGACCTCTCATCAGGTCGGAAATGCCAAGTACATGCAGGATGCCGGCGCCGCTGTCTATTTGCCCCAAAGTGAGCTGACTACAGGTAAACTCACTGCGCTTTTAGAAGGCCTCAACCGAAAAGAACTGCTTGAGATGGCAAAAAAGGCAAAGGCGCTCGGCAAGCCCGATGCAGCCGCCACGGTTGCGGACTTTATTGAATACGTATCGAACAAGGAATAAGAGTGAAATTCGCGATTAAGAAAATACATTTTGTGGGCATCGGCGGAACCGGTATGAACGGTATCGCCGAAGTGCTGATTAACCTCGGCTACCACGTTTCCGGTTCGGACTTAAAGGAAAACGCCGCTGTCGAGCACTTGCGCTCCATCGGCGCAGAAATTTTTATCGGTCATGATGCATCCAATGTCGGAGATGCAGGCGTGGTTGTGACCTCAACCGCCGTTCATGCCGACAACCCGGAAGTCGTTGAAGCAAAGAACAGAAATATTCCGGTCGTGCCGCGCGCCATCATGCTCGCCGAGCTGATGCGTTTGCGTCAGGGCATTGCAGTTGCCGGAACGCACGGTAAAACGACAACAACTTCGCTCATTACCAGCATTCTGGAAAGAGGCGGCCTGGATCCGACGTTTGTGATCGGCGGCCGTTTAAATGCTGCGGGCTCCAATGCAAAACTCGGACAGGGTCTTTACATCGTGGCGGAAGCCGACGAGTCTGACGCTTCCTTCCTGAATCTGTCACCGGTCATCTCGGTCGTTACCAACATCGATGAAGACCATATGGATACTTATGGGCACGACCTCAGAAATCTGAGGAAGGCATTCACAGACTTCATCCAGAGACTGCCGTTCTACGGACGCGCCGTCATGTGCATCGAAAGCGAAAACGTTCGTGCCATCCTGCCGAAAATCACTAAGCCGATTCTGACGTATGGTTTTAGAGAAGATGCTCAGATCCGCGCAGAAAACCTTCGCGCCGACGGAACGCAGATGCACTTTACGCTGGTGCGCGAAGGTGCCGCTCCTGAAGAAATCACAGTCAATCTGCCGGGCGTTCACAATGTTTTGAATTCACTGGCTGCAATCGGTGTCGCGCTGACGCTGGACGTTCCGATGGAAGCTATCAAGGAGGCGCTTGCCACCTTTAAAGGCGTCGGCCGCCGCTTCGCGGTTTGGGGCGAGACACAGAGTCTTAAGGGCGAAAAATTTCTCGTCGTTGATGACTACGGTCACCATCCGACCGAAATGGCCGCGACAATTGCCGCCGCACGCGGAGCTTATCCTGACAGAAGACTGCTCGTCGCCTTCCAGCCCCACCGCTACACCCGTACCCGCGACTGCTTTGAAGATCTGGTTCGAGTGCTCTCCAATGCAGATGCACTGGTGCTTGAAGCCGTTTATCCGGCCGGCGAAGAAAAGATCTTCGGTGCAGACAGCCGCAGTCTTTGCCGCTCGATTCGTCTGACCGGCAAAGTGGAGCCGCTGTTTGCTGGCAACACGGATGAAGTTATGGAACTTATTAATAACAACGTCAAAGACGGAGATGTTGTTCTCGTCATGGGCGCAGGAAACATCGGAGAGGTTCCGGGAAAACTCATGAAACAAGGAAAGAAAGAAGAATGAAAAGCGTAGATGTTAAAGACCTTGGAAAAATCGCCGTTGTGATGGGCGGATCTTCCGGAGAACGTGAAGTCTCTTTGATGAGCGGCAGCGGCGTGCTCAAAGCGCTGGAAAGCGTCGGAGCGGATGTCGTTAAGTTTGACCCGGCAGAGCAGCCTTTATCCGACTTAGCCGGTATCGATCGCGCTTTTCTGATTTTGCACGGGAAAGGCGGTGAAGACGGCGTCATTCAGGGCGTGATGGAATTCCTGAAGATTCCTTACACCGGCAGCGGCGTGCAGGCGAGCGCCATCGGTATTGATAAAGAAATGACGAAAGCTGTCTGGGAAGCTCAGGGCATTCCTGTTCCCCGCGGTATGGTGTTGAGAAATGAGGCCGATTGCGAAGAAGCCCATCGCAGATTCAACGGAAACCTCGTGATCAAGCCGAGCAAAGAAGGCTCGAGCTTGGGTCTGTACAAACTTAAGAATGCGACTCTGGAACAGGTCAAAGAAGCTTTTGCCAAAGCCCAGGAAGCCGGCATGACGGTTCTTGCCGAAGAGTATGTGTTCGGCCGTGAACTCACCGTTGCTGTTTTGGATATGGGCGAAGGCCTTAAAGCTTTCCCGATCATCGAAATTAAGGCGCCGGACGGAGACTACGACTTTGAACACAAGTACTACTCCGACGAGACTGTGTACGTCTGCCCGGCCGAAGTGTCCGAGGACGTAACCGAAAAGATCAAGGCCACGGTTGAGAAAGCCGCATTGGCAGTCGGTGCCGACGCCTGGAGCCGAATCGACGTGATGCTGCGCGATGACGGTACCTTTGCGCTGCTCGAAATCAACACAGCGCCCGGCATGACGCCGCATTCTTTGGTTCCGCTCGCTGCGAGAACCTGCGGTATTTCGTATGAGGAACTCGTTAAACAAGTCGCGGCACGCGCTTCTTTGAAGGGTTAATCGATGAGACGTTGGAGCGCGTCAACTTTTTCACTTTTCGCCGATGTTTTCGGAGTGCTGTTTATTCTCCTGATTCTGACATCGGCGGTGTACTGGTTCGTTCAGCGGCCGGTATTTTTGCTGAAAGGAGTTGACGTTCAGGTTGAAGGCAATAAAGACGCGATAAACGTCAAGGATGTTGCGCAGGTGCTCGACGGCCATATTCACGGGAATTACTTCACCGCGGATTTGTCGGAAATCGCCGATCAGCTCAAGCGCATTCCTTGGGTAAGAGACGTTTCGATCGGCCGCGTTTGGCCGAATCAGCTTCAAGCAACGCTTTACCTCCACCGTCCGATCGCCGTATGGGGAGACGAAAAGCTGCTCGCCGAGGACGGCACGCTTTTTGTTGCGAACCAGGAAATTGCGGAGAGCAAAGGGGCGCTTCCGAAGATCTTCGGCCCCGTTGACCGCCGCATGGAAATCTACAAGCAGTACCAGGCTTTTGAAAATACATGCAAAAAGCTTGGATATGATGTAACTTCATTAACTTATTCCGAATATTCCGGCTGGACGCTGCATTTCAAACGCCCGGAGGGCAAGGTGATCAAACTGGTTCTCAAGAAGGGCGAAAATTCTGCCCAAATGGATGAGCGGTTGATCAAAATCATTCATTCTCTGCCGGCGATTTCTGCGCAAATCGGTGCGGAACCGACAGAATTGGATGCGCGTTACGAGAAAGGGATTGCAGTGCTGAAGCCGGAACCGGAAGAAGAGTCCGTTTCTCCTGAAGACAGTGTTCAGGATACCGGGGATAAAAAGAATGGCAGATAAATCAAACGATTTGTTGGTGGGCTTGGACATCGGGTCATCAAAGGTTGTGTGTATGATCGCGTCTCCGGTCAGTTCGAGCACTTTTAAGATCGAGGGCCTCGGAGAGTGCAAGAGCGAAGGCATTGAGCAGGGCGGAGTTGTCGATATCAATCAAGCGGTTGATTGTGTCCGCGCGGCAGTGGAAGAAGCTGAAAAAACCGCGAATACAACTGTTAAAACTGTTGCGGCCGGTATATCCGGTCCGCACATTCGTACGGATAACTGCATCCAGCAGACGATTGTGGGTTCCGGCGAAATCGAACAGAAGGATATCGATGACCTTCTGAATACGGCTATGTCCGTTACTTTGCCGCCGTCGATGCGCTATCTCGACGTGATTCCTCAGGAATATTCCGTTGACTACGCACGCCGCATCCGCACGCCGATCGGCATGGAGGGCAAGAAACTTGAAGGCAGCCTGCACGTTGTGACCGCGCAAAGCGCCCAGTGTTTGTTCCTCAATAAAGTTATTCGCAGAACCGGCTTGGAGCTCATTGACAGCCAGCTGATCTTTAACCCGTTGGCCGCAGCTTCTGCCGTGCTTCGTCCGGAAGAAATCGACTTGGGCGTGGCGCTGATCGATATCGGCTCCGACCTAAGCGACGTGGCTGTGTTCTTCGATAAAGCCGTGCAGTATTCCGCCGTTCATCCGATGGGCGGCCAGCAGATCACTGACGAAATCTCAATCAAGACCCACTTGTCTCAGGATGCCGCTGAAAAACTCAAGCTGCAGATGGGGCAGGTGCGCTACGACGCCAGGAAAGACAAGGACAGCTTTATCCGCCTTCCGACGGCTCCGGGCTACAGCGATGACGGAGGAAGAATCCTGAGTAAACAGGCGCTCTCTGCGATTATTGACGTCAAAGTTCAGGACATTTTGGAAAAAATTTACTACCGCATCCGCGATAAGAGCCTGCACACCCAGCTGGGTTACGGCGTTGTGCTGACGGGCGGAGGCGCGACGCTTCCGGGCATTCAGCGCATGGCCAAGGAAGTGTTCAGTTCTCATATGGCAGGGCGCGAAATCAATGTGCGTCTCGGACGTCCTTTGGTGAACTACGAGACCTCGGAATTTGTGCCGCCTGAACTCTACAACACGGAAAGTTTCCCGAAGCAGTTTGCCGGGTATTCCACTCCGCAGCATGCCGCAGTTTTGGGGTACTTGTGCCAGCTGAACCAGAAGTTCTGGGCGCAGGGATCCAACATCGGATCCAAGCGCAGATTAAAGAGCATCGGCGGAATGATTAAACAGTGGATATTCGGAAATTTCTAAGGGTTTGTATTGCTTAAAACAGCTTGAGGGACAGAATCGGGTGAAAACCCCTAACAAAAAAATCCCCTCATGCTGAAAATAAACGCAGAACCCACGGAATTTTCTGAATTTTCCTCGCAGAAAAAAACGATTGAATTTAGAATTAACCAACTTGGCAGATCGAAGGTCTCGAGATGCGTAATGGAGATAAAGTAGTTGATGGAAAAGGCATTTGAACCCTACGTGGACGGTTCTACCAACACCGTGATCAAAGTTGTAGGCGTAGGCGGTGCGGGCGGCAACGCCCTTAATACGATGGTAACCAAATTGACGGATTGCCAAGTTGAGTTCATCGCCGCGAACACGGACAGGCAGGCTCTGACCCGCTCTCTCGCTTCCGAAAAGATTTCTCTCGGCAGAACAGGTCTCGGCGCCGGTGCACGTCCTGAAGTCGGGTTCCAGGCAGCCAATGACGCCAGAGAGGAAATCGCAGAGAAGCTCCGCGGTGCCGATATGGTCTTCATTACAGCCGGTATGGGCGGCGGCACCGGTACAGGTGCTTCTCCCGTCATCGCTGAAGTCGCACAGGAACTGGGTATTTTGACGGTTGCCGTAGTGACAAAGCCCTTCTCCTTTGAAGGCGGCAAGCGCATGAGAAATGCCGAGCTCGGTTTAAACCAGCTCAAAAACCGCGTCCATTCTCTGATCGTTATTCTTAACGACAAGCTCGAAGAAGAGCTCGGAGAAGACGCCACGATGCGCGAATGCTTTGAAAAAGCCGACGAAGTGCTTTTCAACGCCTGCGCAGGCATCGCCGAATTGATTCAGAAGGTTGGTCAGATCAACCTGGACTTCGAAGACGTCAGAACGGTTATGGGTACCCGCGGTACCGCCATGATGGGTTCCGGCGAAGCCGAAGGTCCCGATCGTGCCGTTACGGCTGCCTCCATGGCCGTTACCTGCCCGCTGCTTGAAGGCGTTGAACTTCGCGGCGCTAAGGGTCTGTTGGTTAACATCACGGCTCAGGAAGGCATCCGCATGTCCGAAGTCCGTTCTGCCATGGAAACCATCAAGAACTACGCCGACAGCGATGCCCTTATCGTCTTCGGTACGGTCTATGACGACAGCATGGGCGACAAGGTTCGCGTTACGGTTATCGCGACCGGTCTGGATCAGAACGGTACCGACGACTCCATCGTTAAGACGAGCTTCGTGAACGGCAAACCTGCCGTCGATAATCCTTCCAATCTGTGGCAGCCTTCCGGCTCCGCTCCGGACTCCCTCCCGAATGATCTGTTCGGCAACATCGACGCACCTGCCAAACCGAAAGTTCACGCTTCTGCAGCTCCGCGCGCAACATCTTCTTTTGCTCAGCCGCAGCCTCATCCGGCTGCTGCACCGGCTCACACTGCAGCTCCTGCCGCTCCGGCAGCCAAGCCTGAAGTAAAGGCCGAGGAGGTTAAAACCGAAGTCAACCCTTTCGGAACCTATACACCGCAGCCTCAGAAAAAGGCTGAGCCGGCACCGGCTCCGAAGGCTGAACCGAAAGAACCTCAGCCCGAAGCCGTCAATCCGTTCGGTCAGGCTTTCAGCCGTCCGATCGCAACGCCGGACGCAGGCGGCTTTGAAGGTCCGAAAGACAACACGATTTTCGGCAACTTCCACGCCAGCAACAACATTCGTCCTGCCAGCGATGTCTTCGCAACCCTGAACCCTCAGGCCGGCAACGGCAACGACAGCGGTTTGTGGACAGCTAATCAGCACAACGGCGCACCTGAGGCCAAAGGCCAGATCGGTGCTGAAGCCAAGGCAGAAGACGAGAAACCGCGTTTCGAATACGGTATTCCTGCTTTCCTGCGCAAGAAGAACTAAGGTTTGGCCGAATCTATGATCAAACAGAGAACGCTTAAGAAGGTATTCTCCACCGTCGGTATCGGTTTGCACTCCGGCCGCAAAGTCCGTCTAACTCTGCGGCCGGCACCTCCCGATACCGGTTTGGTGTTTACTCGAACCGATTTGAAGCCGCCCGTTGCGATTAAGGCTGAGCCTGAACGCGTCAACGACACGCGCATGGCGACGACGTTGGATAAAGACGGAGCCCGTATTGCGACGATCGAGCACTTGATGAGTGCGCTGTCCGGTTTGGCGATCGACAACTGCTACATCGATGTCGATGCACCTGAGATTCCGATTATGGACGGCTCCGGCTCTACGTTTGTCTTCTTGATCAGAGCTGCCGGTATCCAGGAACAGGATGCTCCGCGAAAATTCGTCCGCGTGAAGAAAAACGTCTCCATCCACGTCGGCGACAAGTGGGCCTCCCTTGAACCTTATGACGGCTATAAACTGTCTTTTGCGATTGACTTCGGTCATCCGGCGATTGACGAAACAGCTCAGTTTGTTGAAGTTGACTTCAACAAGGAAAACTACATCGAAAGCGTCTCCCACGCCCGTACCTTCGGCTTTGTGAACGACTTAGAGATGCTTTGGGGCATGGGCTTGGCACAAGGCGGAACATTGGACAACGCGATTGTGCTCGATGACTTCCACGTCTTAAATCCGGGCGGTCTGCGCTCTCAGGATGAATTTGCAAAACATAAGCTCTTGGACGCCATGGGCGACTTGTATGTATTAGGTCATCCGCTGGTTGCGCATTACCGTGCCTTTAAGTCCGGTCACGAAATCAACAACAAACTTCTGCGGACGCTGTTAGCGGATCCGGAGAACTGGGAGTTTGTTGAGTATCAGGACGAAAATAGTGCTCCGAAGGCCTTTACCGAAGCAGTAAAAGAACCTTCGAACTAAGAAAAGAAAACATCTTGTTTTTTGCCCGCGTTATCCGCGGGCTTTTTCTTACCTGCGGCTGTTGCTCTGGTGTTCTTCAAGAGAAGCTGCCAGTTTTGCCATTGCTTCTTTTAAAGGCGAGCTTTCGGGCAGGCGGTCGGATAATTCTTTAGCGCCCTCAACCGCACCGGGACCGCCGATTGCGGGGCCGCTTTCCGTAAAGAGGAACGGCTGCGGGTGCAGCCCGCTTCTGTCGATCACGGCCTTGACTTGCATAGCGCCGAAGCCTTTTTCAGCGAGTGCCTTTTCTACCGACGGCTGGAACATCGTGAAGCGGCGCACAAAAAGCGGATTAGGCAGGCCGACTTCTAAGAGCAGCACTTCTTTGATCAGATCGCGGGGATCTTCATCCGGATCGATATCGTACGGGTTTTCGTCTTTAATTCGAACTTGCTGAACAGAGAGTCGTAGACAGTCGGGCGTGACGGAGGCTCCGAGTTTGTAACTTTGGCAGACCGGATCAATCACCGCAGCCAGGCGTTTCGCTAATCTTAGGAATCCGAAGTGTTTGGCCAAAGAGCCTCTTTGAAGGACTTTGGAGATCGGTTTTTGTGCAGATCGCGGGTACATTTCAGATCCAGAATAAATAAGACGCGGCAGCACCTAACTTAGCAAAATGAAGCCGCGAATTCAATTCCTCACGTGATCGGGTTAGATGAGAAGTGTGCTTTGTATCTAACTTGTAAAAGGACGGGCAAAAACTGTTTAGTGTTGTAAAATCAGTGAGTTTCAAAATTGGCAAGGTGTAACTGCCAATGGGAGGCGTTGTGCCTCCGTTTTTATTAAGAGAAAGAATTAATGGCCAGTTTCCTGACAAAAATTTTTGGTAGCCGCAACGATCGACTGATTAAGCAATATCGCCGTAAAGTTGCTGCGATTAATAAACTTGAGCCCGAAATGAAGGCATTGAGCGACGAACAGCTCAAAGCCAAAACGGCAGAATTCCGTCAGCGTTTGGCCGACGGAGCTTCCTTGGACTCTCTCCTGCCGGAAGCATTCGCCGTTGTGCGTGAGGCAAGTTTCCGCGTTCTCGGAATGCGTCACTTTGACGTGCAGCTAATCGGCGGTATGGTCTTAAATGACGGCAAGATCGCTGAAATGCGTACCGGTGAAGGTAAAACTTTGACCGCAACTTTGGCGGTTTACCTCAATGCATTGCCCGGTAAAGGCGCGCACGTTGTGACGGTGAACGATTACTTGGCAAGCCGTGACGCGGCCTGGATGGGTAAGGTTTACAACTTCCTCGGAATGACTGTCGGAACGATTCTTTCCAATCAGCCGAACGATCAGAAACAGGCCGCTTATGCTGCCGATATTACTTACGGTACGAACAACGAATTCGGCTTCGACTACCTCCGCGACAACATGGAGTACGAGACCGGCGCACGCCGCCAGAGAGGTCTGTTCTTCGCGATCGTGGACGAAGTTGACTCCATTTTGATTGACGAGGCCAGAACTCCGCTGATTATTTCCGGTCCTGCCGAAGGCAGTACGGATATTTACGTTGCCATCGACAAGATTCCTGACATGCTGGAGCGCCAGAAGCAGGAAAAGGGCGAAGGCGACTACTGGGTCGACGAGAAGCAGCACACAGTCCAGCTTTCCGAAGCCGGTCACGAGAAAGTCGAAAAAATCATGGTCGATATGGGCCTGCTGCCCGCCGGCCAGAGCCTCTATTCTCCGTCTAATATCATGCTGCTGCACTACCTGAATGCAGCACTTCGTGCCCACACACTGTTCGTTAAAGATCAGCACTACGTTGTTCAGAACGGCGAAGTCATCATCGTTGACGAATTCACCGGTCGTTTGATGAAGGGACGCCGCTGGTCCGATGGTCTGCATCAGGCCGTT
Organism: Parasutterella sp.; assembly: GCF_057870745.1. NCBI lineage: Bacteria > Pseudomonadati > Pseudomonadota > Betaproteobacteria > Burkholderiales > Sutterellaceae > Parasutterella > Parasutterella sp. The sequence continues at coordinate 75,639 of NZ_DBMALT010000006.1, forward strand.
GAAGCCAAAGAAGGCGTTGAAATTCAGCAGGAAAACCAGACTTTCGCGTCTATTACCTTCCAGAACTACTTCCGCATGTATGAAAAGCTCTCCGGTATGACCGGTACGGCTGATACGGAAGCCTATGAATTCCAGGAAATTTACGGTCTTGAAACCGTTGTCATCCCGACCCATCGCATGATGATCCGTGATGACCAGCAGGATAAGGTCTATCGCACTGCGAAAGAAAAATACAAAGCCATCGTTGATGACGTTAAAGAGTGCTACGGCCGCGGTCAGCCGGTTCTTGTCGGTACGACCTCGATCGAAAACTCCGAACTTATCAGCGACATGCTGACCAAAGCAGGCATCCCGCACAACGTGCTGAATGCTAAGCAGCATGAGAGAGAAGCTCAGATCGTTATGGAAGCCGGCCGTCCCGGTATGGTCACCATTGCGACCAACATGGCCGGCCGAGGTACCGACATCGTTTTAGGCGGCGGTATCAGCAAGGCTCTTGAGCAGATCGACAACGACGAAACCCTTTCTGATGAACAGAAGAAGGCTCAGAAAGAGGAAATCAAAGCGAAGTGGCAGGTTGACCACGACCGCGTTGTGGAACTCGGCGGCTTGAGAATTATCGGTTCCGAGCGTCACGAATCTCGCCGTATCGACAACCAGCTGCGCGGACGTTCCGGCCGTCAGGGTGACCCGGGTTCTTCCCGCTTCTATTTGTCCATGGAAGACCCGCTGCTCAGAATCTTCGCCGGCGAAAAGATGCAGGCTTTGATGAACAAGCTGCGTCTGCCTGAAGGTGAAGCGATTGAAGCAGGTATTGTTTCCCGCTCCATTGAAACCGCTCAGCGTAAAGTCGAATCCCGCAACTTCGATATTCGTAAGCAGCTGCTTGAATACGATGACGTGGCAAACGATCAGAGAAAGGAAATCTACGCTCTGCGTAACGAAATTTTGGAAAACAAAGATGTGTCCGGCCCCGTGAAGGAACTTCGCGACGGATACTTCACCAGCCTGTTCCGCCACTATGTTCCGGCAGATACCGTCGAAGAGCAGTGGGATCTTGAAGGCTTAGAAAAAGAGCTGAAAGAACAGTGGAATCTGGATGTTCCCCTTAAGGCTACGCTGGAAAAATCCGAAAGCTCCGACGACCAGGAACTTCTGGATATGCTGCTTGCAGCAACCAACAAGGTTTACGACGAAAAAGTCGCCTTGGTCGGTCACGAAGCTTTTGCACAGTTTGAACGCAATGTTCTGCTTCAGTTCCTGGATCAACGCTGGAGAGAGCATCTCAGCCAGCTCGACATGCTCCGTCAGGGTATCTATCTCCGCGGCTACGCTCAGAAACAGCCGAAACAGGAATACAAGCGCGAAGCCTTTGAACTGTTTGCCAACTTGCTTGAGACTGTTGGTGCCGACGTCACCCGTGTTCTGATGAATGTTCAGATTCGTCAGCCGGAACCTGAAGAAGTTGCTGCTGCTCAGCAGGAAGCTCAGGCTCCCGCTCAGCAAGAAGCCCTTCCTCAGGAAGAAGATCCGTTCGCACATGTCGGACGCAATGATCCGTGTCCCTGCGGCAGCGGCAAGAAATTCAAAGACTGCCACGGCAAGCTTCGTTAATCTGAATTAACGGAAAGACGGCTCTCGGTGAAAACACCTTGGGCCGTTTTCTTTTTGAAATAAAAATTCGCTTCGATCTTTTGAATCGAAGCGAATATTAAGGCCAAATTTTAAGATGAGGAATTAAGCAACCTATGGATTACTTAATTACTTTTATTTCAACGCGTCGATCAGGCTGATAACAACGAATTTGCTCTTTTTTTGGCAGGCCCAAACATTCGTTGCCGGTTGCGGGCTTAGCCTCGCCGAAAGCCTTTGCTTCTTTTATTAATTTCATGTCTACACCGTTATTCTTCAACTCGTTAAGAACGGCGTGAAGTCGTTTCTCAGACAACGTCTGATTGTAGGAATCACTTCCTAAACGATCGGTGTGGGCCGAGATTGAAAGATAGGAAGAAGCGGCGAGTAATTCTTTTGTTCGTGCCTTGATTTGGGAAGAAACCTTCTTTATTTCAGCTTTCCCCTTCTGACTTAGCGAGCTTCCGTCAAAAGCAAAGAGTGTGTCCGCTGATAGGTTAAAGGCACAGTCCCTAAAGAGTTCATCTGAGACAAAAGAAGAGAGGGACTCTTTATTATTCAGAAGCTGCAAGCCGTCATAGCATTTGTTAAAGAGATTTGCTGAAGGAATAGCGTTGCCGTTTTTCCCATCCGGAAAATAAATTAAGACAAATTTAGGGAAGCTCTGCAAAATACGTAAATTTCCCAATCGCCCTTCGGAGGCTTTATTTCCGAAGAATCTGACGGGAATTTTCCATCGGGGAGGAATTGATCAGAGCCTAATCAATCAGTTTCCTCCCTCATAGATACAATTATCCTAGGCGAAGCTAACCTTGGTTCGATTTTCGAAGCAATTTCCGATGAACATGTTGGCAATCGAGGCCAGCATTGTTAAGCGCGCCGTATTTTTGGCCAACCCTCTGTATCTGACTTTCTTATATCCGAACTGAACCTTAATTCGATGAAAGGCGTGTTCGACCTTGCATCTAATCGAACTCAGCAGCTTTTCGTCGGCAATTCTCTCTGCCGAGAGCTTCTTTCTCTGACTGTAACGTTTCGCGGCCGTATAAGTTAC